>JAHIVM010000014.1 GCA_018816665.1 Candidatus Zixiibacteriota bacterium | reverse complement strand
CTGCGTCCCAGCGGCAAACACGCCGAACTGATTTCCACCAGGACAGGGGTGCCGTCGCTGTGCCGCAGTTCCGCCTCTATGGGCTCAACCGGGTGACCCTGACGGCTGTCCAGCAGCAGGGCGGCCAGTTTGGCTCGTTCCGAGGCGGGCACGAACGGGGCATTCAGGGCGCTTTTGCCGATCACCAGGTCGCGCTTGAAACCCACAATGTTCTCGGCCGCCCGGTTGCTATCGACAAAACTGCCGTGGATGTCAACCAGGATGTAGCCAACCGGGGCTTCCTCAAACAGCTGCTTGAAACGCTCCCCGGACTGCTGCGCTGACATTTCTGCCCGTCGCCGATCCTCGACCTCCCGTTCCAGCGATGCCCGCACCTCCGTCTCCGACTCCAGCGATGACTCCAGGCGCTTGACCGCCGCGCTGATAAGCACGGCCACCGTGATGTTCAGCATGATGAAGTCAGCGTTTTGCACCAGCCAGAGGTCGAACGTGAACCCCGGGGTCGCGGCCCAGGCCGGTTGCACAGAATCCACAAACACGACCAGGCCGGCAACTGTCAGGAGATTCAGGACGAGAGCCGCGATGGCTGCCCTCACTCCCATGAACAGCCCCGCACATATCGGTACGACAAAAAGCCAGAAGAGGCCCGGACGAAACGGTCCGTAAAGGGCCAGGTAGAAGATGCCGTCACAATACAAGGCCATGGTTACAGTGGCAGCTCGATAGGCAAAAGGGATCCGGCGAAAGATCATAAGGACGATAATCAGGCCGTAGATAAGCGACGAAAAGAAAACGGCGCCCCAATCACCGGCTCGGATGGACTGCACAACGCTGGGCACATACGCCACTACGCCCAGTATCGCCGCCGCCGCCAGGCAAACGTTGAAGATCTCCTCGCGCCAGTTACCGGTCCCCCGACCGCTCGTCGCCCGTACAGGTTTGAGCAAGGTGCTCAGCAAGTGGAGCAATGGTTCGAACGGGTTGGCGTTTTGCCGGTCCGACATCGGATTGTCTCGCACGTTTTGAGTGACTCAGCCTGCGGCCAGGATGATTCCGTCTCACGGTAGCCCGCCCCCCCGGACGTGTAGTCCCAGCCCCAACAAAATCCCTCAGATAGATTATCGGCAGAAAAAGTGGCAGTTTTAGTCAGTGAACCGCTGGAACATAAACAAGAAGGACTCCCGAATCTATCGGGAGTCCTTCTGTGATCAGGAGGCAAAAAAGCAGTGATCTCCCTCTTTGCGGCACTTAGGCCGTGGTGGAGGATTCACCGGTGATTTTCTCTATGGCCTTTTTGAAAAGCTCGATTGTATCGGGCGTATCCGGTTCCAGGGCCGCCTTGGTCGACGGTATTTTTGTTTCCTGGGCCAGCTTTACCTGGGCCGACAGGCCGTACTTACTGGCAACGAAGCTGTACAGTTTTACCAGCTGTTCTCCCACAGGGCAGCTCCTTTATGCCTTGAGTACTTCCCAGAAGTCACTCAGGGCTTCGGCATACTTCTCGCCCTTAGCTCCCCATTTCTCGGGCGGCTGTATTTTCCACTCGCAGTGATCGTCCCCTTTGCCCACACACAGCGGTTCGATAGCCAGCAGGGGAGAACCGAAAAAGGCCGTGCACCAGCCCGAGGCATATCCCATAAGGGTCCAGCACACCGGTTCATCGGCGTGATGATTGAACGAAAGGTTCTGCTCGGCCTCGTAGGAGTTGGTCCAGACGCCCGTAAAATAAAACTCCCCCGTCTTACGATCAAACTGAATCTCCCGAGGGGTTGCCTGGACAATACCCTCGTACGTGTGAATCACCGGCCCCGAAGCCAGCAAGTCCATCTCGGTAGCGAATTCATAATTGAGCTTCATCTGCAGAAAATCGGAGTAGCCGTTCTGATAACCAAAGCGCAGCAGAAAAGCCCGGGCCTTTGGATACCCCAGCGTCTCAATGAGATTCTGGCGCAACAGCCCGATCGCATTGGCATCAAAAATCACCAATCGACTGTTTCGAAATACGGTAAGTCCGGTATCTACATTGAACCGGATCTCCCGCGACAGATCAAAATCGGTGGCGGTCATGGGAGTCCCGGGAACGATATCCGGCGCACCGGCAGACACGGCCTGCACGTCTTGTTTACTCTCCGGCGGGGTTCCGTCGGCCTCTTTCATCTGAAGCTCCTTGTGACAAACGAATAATCCGGTATCAGCGGTTTGGCTGTGCGTGCCCGTCAAAACATCCGCGCAACCTGCCGTCTCAGAAGGCGGAACCGGCCCTAATTCCGGGTCGCCGAGACGACTAGTCAATTTATCGGCACATCCAGCCGTAAGCAAAGAATTGAGACAACTATTATCGACAAGCGGTGACGTCTGCTCGATTAGAGACACAAATAGTCCAGTTTTGTACGACGACTGCCGCCTATCCGCCTACAATCGTCCTGTGTGACACCGGGTCCGTTACTCCCTCAGTGTTTAGCACGAGTACCGTACGATCGGGCGTCAGCCCTATTCTCTCTCTCATGCCTTGGCCCACACTCTCCCCGGCCAGAACCACCAGACCGGCCAGACCGGCCGCGCCGGATTCCCCAGATGCAATCGGGAAATCATCGCCGAGGGGAGTATGGTACATCCTGACGGCTCGCCGACAGGCATCGTCATCAAGCGACATGAACACATCAAAGCCGTCGCGGATAAGCGGCCAGGCCGTCGGCGACGGTGTCCCGCAGTTGAGACCGGCCATAATGGAATCCGTGTTGCCGGTGGTTGTGACAGGCTTCCCGTCGCCGGACCGAATCGACTCAAGCAGGCAATCGGCATCATCGGGCTCAACCGAAATCAGGTGTGGTCGGCGGGTCGCATCGGATCGTCGATAATACCAGGATGCCGCCGCGGCCAAAGCTCCCACTCCGCCCTGCACCAGGACCACATCCAGTCGATCATCGGGGGAAAGTTGCTCGTCGATTTCCGCGAACGTTGTTGTGTAACCGGCCATGATATGGCGGGGTATGTTTTCGTAACCTTCCCACGATGTATCCGAAATCACGTGCCATCCGTTGGCGGCGGCGTCATGGGCCGCCCGAGTCACCGCGTTATCGTAGTTGCCGTTGACGACTACAACCTCAGCCCCCTCCCGGCGTATGCTTGCTATCCGGGCCGGGACGGTATTGGCGGGCATGTATATGACCGCATTCTGCTGCAGCTTGCGCGCCGTCCACGCTACCCCTCGTCCGTGGTTGCCATCGGTAGCAGTACACAGGGTTACGGTACCGGGGGAGAGAACAGGTTCCTCCGAGTAGAACGTCTCGGGCCTCGGTTCTGGCCGACCGGATTCTGTTTCCCATCCGCACACCAGGCGATACACGGCGTAGGTTGACCCCAGGGCCTTGAATGCGGCCAGACCAAAACGATAGCTCTCGTCCTTGACCAGGAGTCGTCCAATCCCGAGACGGGCCGCCAGCGACGGCAACGACACGAGCGGGGTCGGTGCATACTCCGGCAGGGACCGGTGGACCGCGGGAATAGACTGAGACCGGAAGACAGTATCAATGACCCGGGAGATCATTGGGCGAGGCACGCGATACGGGTTGATGACGATCCGGCTCATAGTCACTCGGGTGTTGTCGATGTCCCTGCGAATGAGTAGTGAGTCTGACCGGGTCGCATCCTTGCGATCCCTGGAATCCCAAACTGCTAGCGCAGGTGAGCCCGGCCAGACCTGGACAAGTAGGTGATTGCGCTTTTAATGTAATGAATACCATTGAGTTGTGTCAACCGAAAAACTACCTATATCCAACCACCTGTTATTCATGGGATTATGGTGAGTGTTTATGGGCACCGTGAATCTCCTGGTTTGTAGGGCGATGAATCTACTATTGGAAACGCCGCATTATCATAATGCCGGCACGAAGCTATTCTGTGCTTGACAGTACCCTGAAAACTACTATAATGGGGCCTCATAATTCGTTAGAGACCCCGTCGTCTAGTGGTCTAGGACTCCGCCCTTTCACGGCGGCAACACGGGTTCGAGTCCCGTCGGGGTCGTTTTTTTGCGCCTGACTGTCTCCTTTCTCAAAGAGGATATCTCTCCAAAATGTGACGCTATTGGTCGGCATTTTCGATTATCCCTTGGGCCGGGAACTTCTTATCCGTACAATGTTTATAGACATCGTTGCGCAACCACGGGTTGAATTGAGCGACATCTTTTGCGGGGCATCTTCATCGGCATCAATCCGGGTTCAAACCGGCCGGTCCTACCACATTTGTGCAGTCACCGACCTACAGCAAGTCCGCAACCGGTCCGCTCCCGCGAGCGCCCAGGCAATGCCTGCGTTGTGACCGCCCGACGGTTCTTCCTGTGCGCAGGGAGTGGACACGGGAGTCGCCTATTTCGGCTGGATGCCCCACTCCCGAGGGTGATCACGACACAGCCGGGTGCGGCTCCGGTCGTACGTTTTTTTGGTACCGGGGAGTTGAACGAAACATGAGAAGAAGCCAGGGTGCCGGTATTCGCGGCAAAAACAAGAGCACAGGCGTTGCGGCGCCAGTTCTACCGGAACAGCCCAATCGTCTGCCCGATCGCCTTCACGAAGTCTTTCGTGACGTAAAGTCCCGTCAGGCCGAACTTGAGCTGCAACTCAAGGAACTCCGGCGCATGAAGCAGGAACTCGAGCAGACGCAGGAACGATATCTGCATCTCAGCGAGAACGGGGCCGCGGCGTACCTGGTCAAGGATGCGGATGGTCATATTACCCGGGCCAATCAGCGTGCCAGGGATCTTCTGGGGTATTCCGACGAGCAGCTCACAGGCAAGCATGTACTCGATCTGTGCCCGGATACCCCTCAGGGAAAGGCCCGCGCCGGCGAGCTGTTTGCAAAATTCAAGGCGGGAGAGCCCATCACCGATGCCGAACTGCTGCTTGAAACGTCAAGCGGTGAACTCCGCTGGATCAGTTTGTCTGTTCATCCCGAGACTGACGAAAACGGGAAGCTTCTGGGCAGTCGCTCGATGTTGGTCGATGTTACTGCCCTGCATCAAATAGAGGAAGCCCGGTTGCAGTCCGAAGAACAGTACCGGGCTCTGGTGGAAGACCTGCCAATCGGCGCCTACCGGACGTCACCCGACGGCAGACTCCTTTCTGTCAATAACGCTATGGTGAAAATGTTCGGGTATTCATCGGCCGGCGAAATCATGGCCGTGCCGGTAGCCGATCTTTACGCTGATCCGGAGCGACGGGAGACTCTGCTGCACCTGATTCAAACCGCTCCCACCAGTGGTCATCACGAAAGCAAGATGCGTCGTAAGGACGGTTCCACCTTCTGGATATCATCTTCGGTACACATCGCCCGCGACAATAGCGGAGAGATACTGTATTTTGACGGCGTGGCACGGGATATCAGCGAACAACGGCGGATTCACGAAACGCTGAGCAAGAGCGAGCA
Source organism: Candidatus Zixiibacteriota bacterium (assembly GCA_018816665.1). Classification (GTDB taxonomy): domain Bacteria; phylum Zixibacteria; class MSB-5A5; order GN15; family FEB-12; genus JAHIVM01. Next base: position 20,532 of record JAHIVM010000014.1, on the reverse strand, counting down.
GAACTTCAAGGCGCTGTACATGGACGCCCCCCTGGGCTACCAATCGCTGGATGAGAACGGGTGTGTCCAGGAAGTGAACAACGAGTGGCTGCGCATATTTGGATACCGGCGGGAGGAAGTGCTCGGACGCTCGTTCGGGGACTTTTTCACTCCTGAGAACAGGCACAAGTTCGCCGCCATGTTTTCGGGTTTCAGGACTCAAGGGGAGATTCACGGCGCCGAACTGGAGCTGCAGCGCAAGGACGGCTCTCGTTTTCTGGTGGACTACGACGGGCGAATCGCTTACGACGACCAGGGTCATTTCAGACAAACGCATTGCGTCATGCATGATGTGACCGATCGACGGCGCGCCGAGGCGGCGTTGATCGAAAGCCAGGAGCGACTGCAACTCGCCATGGAGGGTGCCGGTCTGGGAATGTGGGATCACAATCTGAGAACCGGTGAAGTCGTTCGCAGCGATACCTGGTCAGAGATGCTCGGCTACGCGCCGGGCGAAATCGCTCCCACCGATCAGGGCTGGAAACAACTCATTCATCCGGATGACCTGGCTCTCACGGAGAAGATCGCGGCTGCCCACGAAGCAGGCGAGATTCCCGAGTTCAAGGTCGAACATCGCATGAAAGCCCGCGACGGTCAATGGCGCTGGATCCTCAACTGGGGCAAAGTCACTGAGCGAGCCGACGACGGTACTGAATTGCGGGCCACAGGTATCCATCTGGACATCACGGATCGAAAAAGGACCGAGCAGGCCTTGCGCGAGTCGGAAGAGCGTTATCGCACACTGCAGGACAATGTCCCCATCGGTGTATATCGCTCCACGCCCGAAGGCCAACTGCTTTCCGTGAACATCGCCATGGCCCGGATGTTTGGATATGAGTCGCCGGATGAATTGATGGCTGTTCCCGCCTGGGACCTCTACGTGTATCCGGAGCAGCGCCATCGCCTGGTGGATCGCCTGTCGACACACGGATCCGACACCAATCTCGAGTTCGAAATGAAACGGAAAGACGGTTCCTCGGTATGGATGGCCATCAGCGGTCAGGCCGTCCGTCGACCCGACGGTACCGTGTCCCATTTCGACGGCGTCATCAAGGACATCTCGGAACGCAAGGGGGTCGAACAGAAAATCTCCCGCATCAACGATGTCTTTGTGGAACTTGGTGTCGACTCGGCAAAAAACACGGAAATCATTGTCCGGGAAACCTGTCATCTGCTTGAGGGCGTTGTGTCGTTGTACAATCGCCTGGACCATCCCGAGCGATTCGAGACCCACTGGTCCGATGTCAACGCTCCGGCGATCGGGGAGGATCGTGATGTTCCGAACCACCCAATGTGTTTTGCGATGACCGTGAACGGCAAAAGCGACCTGCTTGCCATCCCCGATCTCGCGGAGAGCGACTTCGCCGGTGTCGATCCGCAAATCGACCGGCTTGGACTGCGCTCGTATCTCGGGCACCCGGTGCGAATAAACGGTGAGACAATCGGCGTGCTGGCGGTCGTCGACAGCAAGCCGCGTCAATTTACGGAAACGGACATTGAGATCATATCCACCATGGCCAAGGCATTGTCGCTCGAAGAGGAACGGGCCAGGGCGCGGGCGGCGGTGGAGGAACGGCTGAAATTCGAAACATTGCTGGCGGATTTGTCGGCCGCTTTTGTTGGCGCACGCGCCAGTGAGCTATCCACCGAAATCGAGCGCTGGCTTGCCCGATTCGTTAACTTCCTCGACATCGACCGCTCCACCGTAATGGAATTTGTTGACGACCCGCGCGGCTCCCGTATCATTTACGCGTGGACGGTTGACACCAAATCGCCCTCAGCCGGTGTTGTCAGCGCCGACCATTTGCCATGGATAGTATCAAAGCTTCGCCGTGGCGAGCTTGTGTTGTTCGAATCGCATAACGACCTTCCAAAGGAGGCCGCGGCCGATCGAAAAGAAATCGCCAAAGGCGATCTCAGGTCGGCAGTCGCCATTCCGCTCTCAGTGGGTGGGGAAATTCTGGGGGCTGTCGCTTTTGGCTGTATCAATCGAGAGAGAACCTGGTCCGATGAAATCGTTCAGCGGCTCCGCCTGGTTGCCGAGGTTTTCGCCAACGTCCTCAACCGGAAGCGGGCGGAGGACGCCATCCGGGATTCCGAGGCTCGCTGGCGATCCCTTACCGAGGATTCACCGGACTATGTGGTCACGCTCGATTGCGACCTGCGAATCCTGTACGCCAATCACGTCGCGCCCGGTCTTACCATGGAAAGCATCGTAGGACAGCCACTCTACTCCTTTGATCCTCCGGAGGTACGTGACGATGTGCGGCGCGCGCTTGAGGGGGTACTCTCAACGCGGCAACCGATCACGTATGAGACGACTTTGGAGACGCCTGGGGACACCACGATCTACTTCGAATCCCGGGCTGTCCCACGCGTGGTTGCGGATGAAGTGGTAGGACTCACTGTCAGCGCCCGCGATATCACTAAACGCAAACAAGGCGAAAACCGGCTGCGCCGAATCGTTCAGAACATGCCGGTGATGATGGATGCCATGGACGAAGAGGGCAATATCCTCACCTGGAACGACGAGTGCGAACGGGTCACCGGCTATTCGGCCGATGAAATAGTCGGCAATCCCAGGGCCCTGGATCTGCTGTATCCGGATCTGCAATACCGCGAACACATGTTGAAACTCTGGGCAGACATTGGCAATGACTTCCGGGAGATGGAATGGGACATTGTTTGCAAGGACGGTTCCGTGCGCACCATCGCCTGGTTCAACATCTCCGGTCAATTTCCCCTTCCCGGATGGAGTTCCTGGGCCATCGGCGTTGACGTTACCAAGCGCAAGCGGGCCGAAATCGCCCTGCGCGCTTCCGAAGAGCGATTCCGGTCCATTTTTGAAAACAGCACCATCGGCATTTACCGGACCACACCCGACGGACGAATCCTGATGGCCAATCCGGCCCTGCTTGACATGCTCGGATACACCAGTCTCATCGAACTCGGTGATCGGAATCTTGAAGACGAGGGTTTTGGGCCGGACGATCACCGCACCGAGTTCCGCACCCGGATGGAGCGGGATGGCGAGGTAAAGGGCTTTGAGTCCGGCTGGCTCAGACGAGACGGCACCCTGCTGTACGTCCGCGAGTCCGCCCGGGCCGTGCACGATACTGCCGGCAACACTCTGTACTACGAGGGTACGGTCGAAAACTACACCGAGCGCAAGAAAGCCGAGGAAGCTCTCAGGGAAAGCGAAGGGCGACTGCGGACGGTCTTTGAAACGGCCCAGGACGCCATCTTTATCAAAAACCTCAACATGCGGTACGTGAGTGTCAATCCCGCCATGTGCCGCCTGGTCAACCTGCCGTCAAGTCAGATTATCGGCCGAACCGACCGGGAAGTGTTCGGTCTGGAGGCGGCCAATCACACCCAGGAGATTGATGCGTCCGTACTCGACGGCGAGATTTCAAACGAGGAAGACTCCCAACTTATCCTGGGACAACGCCGCAGTCTCCATGTTGTCAAAGTCCCCATGCGTGATTCCTCAGGGGGAATTGTCGGACTCTGCGGAATCGCTCGTGATGTCACTGAAATGCGACGGCTTCAGCAGATGTCGGACCGGGCGCAGCGTCTCGAGACCGCTGGTCGCATCGCCGGCCAGGTCGCTCATGACTTCAACAACCTTCTGGGACCAATGCTGGCATATCCTGATTTTATCCGCGACGAACTCGAGGCCGGTCACCCGGCCCTGACACATCTTGATGATATTGAGGCCGCCGCCGAACAAATGGCGGAGATTAATCAGCAATTGCTGACCCTCGGACGACGCGGCCATTACAACCAGGAGCCCCTCAATATCAACAGCATCATCTACCAGGTTCTGGAGCGGATCGGCCCGCACCCCGAAACACTGGTGATTGAAACCGATCTGGCGGACAACCTGCTCCACATCAAAGGCGGGGCCTCGCAGATTCACCGCGTGATGTCCAATTTGATTTCCAACGCCTGGGATGCCATGCAGGGGATCGGCCGGCTGGGCATCACTTCCGAAAATGTGTATGTCGACACGGTGGCCGACCAGTACGAACGGGTTCCCCAGGGTGAATACGTGAAGGTATCGATAACCGATAGCGGCTGCGGTATTCCGCAGGACATCCTGCCGCGTATTTTTGATCCCTTCTTCACAACCAAGGTTGCGGACAAACGGCGCGGCTCCGGGCTGGGCCTGAGCGTTGTGCACGCCGTCGTGAAGGATCATCACGGGTATGTTGATGTTGAAAGCACAGTCGTGGAAGGAACAACGTTCTACCTGTATTTCCCGATCACCCGGGAAACCCCCATGCCGGCCGACAGTGACGAAATCATCGGCGGCACCGAAAAAGTACTGGTCATTGACGACGACCAGATTCAGCGCGAAGTCAGTATCCGGCTGTTGACGAAACTGGGCTATCACGCCAATGCCGTGGAAAGCGGCGAGCAGGCCATCGAGTACCTCCGGGGGCGGCCGCAGGATTTGATCATTCTCGATATGGTCATGCCGCCGGGACTGGATGGGGCCGACACGCTCCGGGAAATCCGCCGCGATCATCCGCACCAGCGAGCAATCATGGTCTCCGGCTTTGCCGAGTCCGAACGGGTGGAAGAGGCCCTGCGGCTGGGCGCGGGGGCTTTTGTGCGCAAACCGCTGACCCTGAAAACAACAGCCATGGCGGTGCGGCGAGAACTGGATCGCGAGGAGTGATAACTCGGAAGTTCCGGGCCTGTAGTGATTAACACTTGACTTTTTGCGAAAAAACGAAACATTACGCTTAGCTGTTACGAAGAACCGAGACAAACCGTCCGGACCGAAAGGAGGCACTGTGTTTAAGGTTATTGTAGGATCCAATGTTTGTGCCGTGGTACGCCCGGCGGTGAACTCGACCCCGAATCTCCTCTAAGAAGATTCCCGAGACCGCGTCTCATCTGCTGAGCCGGTCATTTCACCGACTACGTTTTAGGAGTTCTGCCGGTCTGTCCGGCTGCCTTTCGGCAGCATGACTTGCTTATACCGTCGTGCCTCCCGCGCCACAACCCCGATGTGCCAACCCATCAACGAACAATTGTGATCGGTCGGGAACGCGCGCCTGCTGCACGGGCCATGCATTGTGTCCGACCGATCTGAACAGAACGGGATTGAGACGATGAATCTTTCTGACCTGGGGTGGAACCCCTACTTCGAAGCTTTTTTCGAACCGTATCGCGGGAAAGGTTTGGTGCCCGCCCGCGTGTCACAGGAACACCGCACCCTGTACCATATCCTCGGCGAAGACGGTGATCTGATCGCGGAAGTAACCGGTAAACTGCGCCATGAGGCCGAGTCCCGGGCCGACTTTCCGGCCGTGGGCGATTGGGTAGCCGTGGCCCGGCGTGAAAACGAGCAGGCGGCAACCATTCATGCCCTGCTGCCGCGCAGGTCCGGTTTCACCCGCAAAGCCGTGCTCTCCGGCGGCATGCCGGAAACCGGTGGCAGAGTGGACGGACAGGTCGTGGCCGCCAACGTTGACACCGTGTTTCTGGTCAGCGGACTGGATCTCGACTTCAATGTGCGCCGAATCGAACGCTACATTACCATGAGTTGGGATAGCGGGGCCGCCCCTGTGGTGATTCTCAACAAAGCCGACATATGCGAGGATATCGACGAGAAGGTAGCGGCGGTCGAACAGGTTGCTATCGGTGCGCCGATTCTGCCGCTCAGCGCAGAGCAGGAGACGGGCCTGGACCAACTCGACATGTACCTTAAACCGGGAGCAACCGTTGCCTTCCTGGGATCATCCGGAGTCGGCAAATCAACCCTGATCAACCGGCTCCTGGGTGAGGATCGTATCAAAACCCAGCAGGTGCGGGCTTATGACAGTCACGGTCGGCACACCACCACCTATCGGGAACTGTATGTCCTGCCCGGTCGCGGTATTGTCATCGATACCCCCGGCATGCGGCAGATTCAGATGTGGACCGATGAGGAGGGCCTCAGCCGATCGTTCGAGGACATCATCGCACTGATCGGTCAATGCCGCTTCTCTGATTGTCGGCATATCGACGAGCCCGGCTGTGCCATCCGCGAGGGACTCGAGAACGGTACTCTCGATGCCGGTCGTTGGAAAGGCTTTGTCAAAATGCAAAAGGAAGTCAACTTCCTGGAAGCACGCAAAGACGAAAAAACCTACCGGCGGACACTGCGGGACTGGCACAAGCGGATTCACCAGATACAGGCGCAGAGAGAGGATTTGCGCAAGAAAGGACTGCTCTGATGGGCGCAACTTCCAACGGCGCGTGGCCGGCGGCAATCCTGCCGGCCGCCGCCAGACGGTTTGGTGTGCCGAACAACACGCTCAGAGTCATCGGGGGGTTCGAGAATTACCTGGGAGAAGGACGTCTTGACGGTCTCCCGATTGTCCTGCGTATCGCTCGCGCCGACCGTCGTAGTCCCGAAATGCTCCAGGCGGAGTTCCACTGGATACGCTACCTGGCCGATCGAGGCGTCCCGGCGGCACGACCAATACCCTCGCCGGAAGGCGCCCTGATCGAAAGGATAGAGGTCGACGGTGTATCCTACCATGTATCGGCATTCGAAAGGGCACCGGGCAAGAGCCTTGATGTGAACGAGTTCTCTGACAATCTCGTTCGTCACTGGGGAGCGCTGGTGGGGCGGATGCACGCCTCCGGCACCGACTATCGGCCCACCTTCCGCGAGGGCATCCGACCAATGTGGGATGAAGATCCGGACATCGCCCAACCGGAGCAATACCTTCCGCCTGACCAAACGGCGGTACGCGACCGGGTGGTGGAGTATCGCACCGAACTCCGTTCCTGGTCGACGCAGCCCGACTGTTTCGGCATGATCCATAGCGACTTGCATCCATCGAACTTTCATGTCCACCGCGACACCATCATGATATTTGATTTCGACGACTGCCGGTACGAATGGTATGCCAGCGAGATTGCCTCGATTCTCTTTTTTGTGCTGCTGGATTCACCCGGAGGAGAAAGCCCGGTCGTTTTCGGGCGCCGATTTCTCGGGACTTTCCTTGCGGGCTACCGTATGGAGAAAGCAATAGAGGATCTGTGGTTGAAACGCATACCGGTGTTGTTGAAGTTTCGTGAAGTCAGTCAGTATATCGGTGTGTATCGCACATGTGACATGAACCACCTGAATGAATGGCGTCGGCGCTTCCTCTCCGGTCGCCGCGAATCAATCGAAAACCAAACGCCGATGATCGACTTTGATCCGTCCGAAATATACTGAACGAGCGCCGTTTTGAGAGAAGGGAGGTAGCCCTGTGAAAAACACACGCATTACCTACACCAATGACATACCCGATCGGGAGAGCTACCACCGGCTGTTTGAGACCACCGGATGGAATACGAAGTACGGTGCCTCGGCCGAGGAACTGCACACGTCGATTCAACAAAGCTGGCATCTGGTTTCGGCCTTTGACGCTGACCACCTGGTGGGATTTGGCCGGACTATCTCCGACGGAATCATGCATGCCCTCATTGTTGACATGATTGTGTTACCGGAGTATCAGGGGCGCGGAATCGGCGGTCGCATCCTCACCGACCTGCTTGAGCGGTGTCGGGAACACAACATTCGCGACATCCAGCTGTTTTGCGCCCGGGGCAAAGCCGGTTTCTACCGCAGGTTCGGCTTTGTGGTTCGCCCGGACGATGCCCCCGGCATGCAATTCGACTCCCAGCCGGCGTGAAAACAAACAGAACAAAGGGCTCCACGGTGTAACCGTGAAGCCCATTGCTATCATTCGCTGAATTCGAGCAGTGTGTTATGCCGTAGCCGGAGGCGTGAAGGTTCGCGATGCCAGTTCGCGGTCGATCATGTACAGGCCGCCGCGCGATGTATCTACCATCTTGAGCTGCTGAATGATAGCTTTCACCGAGGCTTCCTCCTCGACCTGCTCGTTGACAAACCACTGCAGGAAAATCTCTGAAGCGTGGTCGTCCTCGGCGCGGGCCGTTTTTACCAGACCACCAATCAGCGCCGTTACCTTCTGCTCGTGAGCATAGGCAGATTCGAAAACGTCCATGGCATCTTTCCATGCTTTCTTCGGAGCTTCCCAGGCCGGAATCTCAGCGCGACCATCCCGCTCAATCACATACTCGAAAATCTTCTCGGCATGCGACTTTTCCTCCTGGTACTGAATGCGCATCCAGTTGGCGGCGCCGGGAAGATCAATGTCTTCCAGGTAGGCAGCCATGGAAAGGTACAAAAAGGCAGAATAAAATTCGGCACCCACCTGGGCGTTGAAAGCATCTTGCATTTTCTTTGTAATCATGTCTTGTCTCCTCAGTATCTTACGAATAGTGTCTCGTGTATCTTCTGTACTTAAGGGCGATCGCGACGGATCCCCGGTATATTAGCGATTATCTGATCGATTATCAAGGTCCTCTCCTGTGTCAGGCAGAATCCCGGACCGTTTCCGACGATCTGTCGATCGACAGGCCGGACAAAACCCGACCAGTTCCAGCCGATGTCCCAGGATGTGATAGCCTTTCGGGGCCTTGATCCGATCGGCCGACACCGCCGATGTCCTCACCGGGATATCATCAACCCGTCCGCATCGCAAACACCGGGCATGGTAATGCGGCTCCAGCATACCGTCGTAACGTGCCTCGTTACCCAATGACTCCAGTTTGGTAACCTGTCCCATCCGCACCAGAAGGTCCAGATTGCGATACACCGTACCCAGACTGATAGTGGGCAATTCCGCCCGAATCGCCGCATGCAGCTCCGCTGCCGTGGGGTGGGTGGCCAGAGTGCGAAGGGTGCGCAGCATGATCTCACGCTGAGCCGTCCGTCGCTGAAACCGGGGCTGTGTTTGCTTATCGTTCATATATGCTTTAATGAGAAGCATTACTATTAAGTTCCCTTCTCGATAGGAAAAACGGCAGGGAGAGCGGCCGGGCGGCAGTAATTTCGGCCGCGATCCTTCCGATATACCAGAAAGAGACTAAACAGGCGCACGTGAAAGGGAACATGGGATGACTCAGGATCACAGGACACTCAAGCGGTGGCAATTGACCCGCTATCCGGCCGTGGTTGATGCCAAAACCAACCGGGTAATTGGTCGTGTCGCCGACATAAACACCGAGGGACTCCGGCTGATCGGTCCCGAGCCGGTGCAGGCCGACGGTCGTCGCAAACTCAAGCTGATCCTGCCGACCGGGAGCCGTCGCGGCACCGAGGTCACCTTTGTCGCCACCAGCGTCTGGACAGGTCGCGATATCAACCCCGATCTGCACGCCACAGGCATGAAGTTTCGCCGCATTTCTCCCGAGGACGTCCGCAACATAGAGTATCTGGTCATGACGTCGTCATTTCGAGACTAGCGCGTAATTAGCCTGCTTTTTCGTCCGGCGGAATCGGCCCCGGCGGCCACTCTCCCGGGCCTAATGTCCTTGCTCGAAAGCGAATATCTGCTTATCATCCCCATCAGTCTGCCCCTGCAGAAACCGGGCAGTGATCTGGTAGAACAAACACTTTGTATGCTAGCAGGCATTTGGTGATCGCCCGGACGATTCCGATGCCCTGGAGGTTGATATGAGTATATTTCGCGTACCGACCCCGCAGAACGAACCGATTAGAAGCTACGCACCGGGTTCGGCGGACCGGGTTGCTCTTGAGAAGGCACTGGCCGAGTTGAAGGCCAATCCGCTTGAGATCCCCATGGTTATCGGTGGCAAGGATGTCACGACCGACACTACAATCGAGATAACCGCTCCTCACAATCACAAACTGGTGTTGGGCAAATACCACCAGGGCACGGCTGTCGAAGTCAAGCAGGCCGTTGATGCCGCTCTCGAGGCTCAGGCCGCCTGGTCGCTGATGCCCTGGGAGCATCGGGCCGGGATCTTCCTGAAGGCTGCCGATCTCCTGGCCGGTCCGTACCGGCATATCATGAATGCGGCCACCATGCTGGCTCATTCCAAAAACATCTTCCAGGCGGAAATCGATGCCGTTTGCGAATTGGTGGACTTCTGGCGATTTAATGCCAACTACATGCAGCAGATTTATGAGATCCAGCCGAACAGTGCCCCCACTATGTGGAACCGTCTGGATCATCGTCCGCTGGAAGGCTTCATTTTTGCGGTGACACCGTTCAACTTCGTGTCTATCAACGGCAATCTGCCGTCGGCGCCGGCCATGCTTGGCAACGTGGCGGTCTGGAAGCCGGCTTCCACGGCCTGTTATACGTCGCACCTGATCATGAAGATATTCCGCGAAGCCGGTTTGCCGGGTGGCGTTATTAACATGATTTTTGCCCGCGGCGCCGCCATTGGTGACACGGTCCTGAAAAACCCGCATCTGGCCGGGATTCACTTCACCGGTTCGACCGGCGTATTCCAGAACATGTGGAAGACGATTGGCGAGAATATCGCCACGTACAAGTCCTATCCGCGCATTGTTGGAGAGACCGGCGGCAAGGACTTCATCTTTGTGCACAAGTCGGCCGACATGGAAGCCGTGGCTACCGCCATTACTCGCGGTGCCTTTGAGTTCCAGGGGCAAAAATGCTCTGCTGCCTCTCGCTGCTACATTCCCAGGTCCGCCTGGCCCAAAGTGAAAACCACCCTGCTGAAACAGGTTAACGAACTCAAGATGGGTGATCCCGAGGACTACACGAACTTCATCAATGCCATTATTGACAAGTCCGCGTACGAGTCGATTATCGCTTACGTTGATTACGCCAATGAGTCCAAGGACGCCGAGGTCATCGCCGGCGGCAAATACGATGATTCCAAGGGGTACTTCATCGAACCAACCGTCGTGGTCACGACCGACCCGCACTTCAAGCTTATTGAAGAAGAGATTTTTGGTCCCGTGGTGACGATTTTTGTATACGAGGACGACGAGTTCGCCAACACGCTCCACCTGTGCGACACCACGTCGCCGTACGCCCTCACGGGGGCCGTGTTTGCCGCCGATCGTCAGGCAGTCGCCCTGGCCGAACGCGCCCTGCGCAACGCGGCCGGCAACTTCTATATCAACGACAAACCCACCGGCGCAGTGGTCGGTCAGCAGCCGTTCGGCGGCGGACGGGCCTCCGGCACCAATGACAAAGCCGGCGGTATTCAGAATATGCTGCGGTGGACCTCACCGCGTTCCATCAAGGAGACGTTTGCCCCGCCGCGGGATTACAAGTATCCCTTCATGGGCTAATCAGGCGAAACATGTCTCCGAACAGGCACCGGCGACGGATCGAACAATCGATCCGTCGCTTTGTTTTTTGGGCCCGCATCGTTTAGTCCGGCGCGTCGGTTGCAACACCCTCATCCGGGTCCGGGTCAAACGCTTCCGCGATCGCCAGCAGACGGCTGTTCGGGATGGCAACCCAGCTCTCTACCTGATGGGCTCCGTGAGCACGGCTGAGCAGCGACACCACGGCCGCCGCTTCTTCATCCGGCGCCTCATAAATGTCCATGAAATCCCATTGCCCCAGCAGGGCGTAGTGAGCGAGGAACTGGACATCCGGGCAGGCTTTTTTGACGGCCTGAACCCATTCGGCCTCACGGCGGACCCGCGCTTTCAGCTTCGTGGCAACCTCCATGATGTCGGCATCGCGGGCCGCCATTTTGGTCATGAGCACGAACGTTTTCATCGGGTACCTCCTGCGAAGGTAATGACCGGGCTGCAGGTACGTCGACTGTAGTCAGTAACGAGGATGAGAAGATACAGATGCCGGCCGCGGAAGTTGGACGCACCGGCAACTACCGGTGATTACTTACAATATACTACGGCAAGATAGAGTATGGTACGGGAGAATGAGGAATAACGACAGCTACTTGCTGTCGAGAAATGTCAGGTACTTGTGGGCCCATCGTTCGCGCGGATGGAATCGCTCGGCATGGGCCTGGTAACTTCGTCCCAGCCGCTCGCCGTCGATTTCGCCGTTTTTCAACTTCAGAATGAGGGCGCTGAGACTGTCGGCATCGTCGCTTCCAAACCTGAGTGCACCGCCGGCCTCTTCCAGTTCATTGATGGCCTCACCGCGACTCGAACCAAAAAGGATCGGCCGTCCGGTAGCCATGTACTCAAACAGCTTGGCCGGGAAGGTCCCCTTGGTGATGGGTACCTCGCGGAGACTCTCAATCAGGGCATCCGACGCCTTCAGGAAATACGGTATTTTTTCCAGCGGCTGCGAACCGATGAAAGTCACGTTTTTCAATCCGTAGTCGCGCACCATGCCTTCCAGGGCATTGCGCTTCTCACCTTCACCCACAAACACGAACTGAACATCGGGCTGGTCGGTCAACTGGCGGGCCGACTCGATAACGGTCTCCAGCGAATGTGCCCACCCCAGCGTTCCGGAATACAGAATAAGAAACTTGTCTTCCCATCCGAACGACTTGCGAATCCCGTTCGGGTGTGCCGCGGTGAATGTCTCGCTGTAACCGGACTTGATGGTCTCCACCCGTTCGGCAGGAATGCCGAGCGATTTGACATAGCTGGCAATACCATCGGTTGCCGCGACAATTTTGTCCGCCCGACGATACAGCCCGTGCATCATTTTCTTCAATGTCCGGGTAAACAGCGACCGGTTCAGGTTGCCAAAGTCCTCGCTGGACTCCGGCTGAAGATCACGGATTTCTATGATCAGCTTGGTCCGTCGGATCTTGGAAAGCATCCAGCCGATGACCGGAGTATTGACCGGAGGGGTCGACGCCAGGATGAGGTCGAAGTCTTCTTTGACCCGGAACGAGTTGATCAGACAGCTAAACAAGAACGTGACAAAGCCAATCATCCGCTTCCCCGGGTCACGGTTGGAAGCGGCCAGAACCCAACTGCGATACACCTTCACCCCGTCCATTTCTTCCGTGTAGAAAAAACGGCCCCGATACTTCTCCGGTACGACACCATCGGGGTAATTGGGGATCGCTGTCAGGACAGAGACCTTATTTCCGCTGCGAACAAAGTACCGTGCGAATTCAAAGAGGCGGCGCACGGCCCCCCGCTCGGGTGGAAAATGCTGTGCAACGATCAAAATGTTCATACTATCTCACCGCAATTCTAGGTCATTTTGCAGAAAATGACAAGGTATTTCTCCCTAACAAACCCTTTTTTGCGGCTTCGGAAGGCATCCGCGTTGCTCCCTGCATGAGATTCCACAACCCGTCGCTCACAAACAGAAATGACTGTAAGTCCTTACTATATAAGACGTCTCATCATGTCCGTTGTTTGTTGCTAATTGCGTGGCGATCCGAAACATCATCCCGCTGGGCCTGCCGCCTGCAACGGAAAACTGCGCACCGAAACCCAGTGATTGTCGGCCACCGGCGACACCAGATCTATAAACTCGGCAATGAAGATTTCATGGGTTAGGTAGGCCGCTATCGTGTCTTTGACCAGGACCACCCGGTGGGCGGATATCTCGCGCGCCAGGGTGACATGGGGAATCAAGGTCCGATACGGGATCGGCATTTCAAGAGCAGCATACAAGCGTTTGTACAGAGCGTTGAGAGCGGGGTTTTCTTTTACCTGCCAGTAAATCACCGGGACATCGGGATAAAAGTCGCCCACGGATTCCAGTTCGATCTGAATCGGTTCGATTTGTCGCACTTCCGCCCGAAGGGCCGCCGAAACAACGGTCAGGGGCTGGCTGGTCGCAAACGGGAACACCACCGTAATGTGCGCGGCCACCAGGTTATAGTCCGGGTCAAAGCGTTCACGAAGCGGTGTGACAGCATCGTCCAGGTGTTTGGGCAGATACAGTACGACAGCGTACTGGCGAGGATCCGTTTTGTCTATCGTGGAGCCGCTGTAGTCGTAACTCATTGCTCGGAGTACACTCCTGAATCAGATTACCGGTAGAATATGATTTCGATACGGCGATTCATGGCCCGCCCCTCAGCCGTCTGGTTGGAGGCCACGAAATTGGACTCGCCGCGGCCATGCACCGTCATCCGCGAGGCATCAACACCCATCGTACTCAGGAAGTTGCGCACCCGTTCGGCCCGCTTCTCCGAAAGGCTCTTGTTGGCAACCGGGGTACCGATGTTATCCGTGTAGCCGTTTATGTCGAGTCTGATATCCTTCACGAAATTCAGCAATCCGGCCAGGCGACGCAACCGGTCCTTGGTCCGGGGGTCAACCTCGAACGAACCCGGGGGATAGTCGATATTGAGCACCATCGGCTGCGAAAACATCTCCAGGTCGATACAGCCGAACTTGTCCACCTCTACATCGGGTAACGTGTATGGACAGTCATCGAGACCGTCAGGGACACCGTCGCGATCAGAATCTATCGGACACCCCGCCGAATCTACCAGCGCACCAACTTCATTGTTGGGGCAGGCATCGGTATAGTCAGGGACGCCGTCGAAATCCGAATCAATCGGACAACCGTGGATATCTACGCGACCAAGCGCGGCGGCGTTTGTGCCGGGACAGTCATCAAGACCATCAGGGATACCGTCGCGATCAGAATCCAGGGGACAGCCGTAGCTGTCGACAATGACGCCCCGGGCCGTATTCAGGCAGCGGTCGTCGCGATCGGCCACACCGTCGCCGTCGGAATCCCGGTCGGTTCGCATACGGATCGGTTCGTCGCTTGGTGTCTGAGCGCGCCAGGCACTATCCGATGGCCACCGGTTGCGATCATCGCCCCCCCCGCCGCCAAAATGGAACATGAGTCGACCGGCCACGCCGAACAGCCAGCGATCACGGGAATCGGCAATGTCCGATGAAAACTCGGCGCCCGCCCCGGTGAGATAGTCGGCATGCCCCTGCAGGTGCAGGGAGATACGCTCAGTCGGCCGAATGATGAGAGCAGCTCCCCCTGTCAGATACAGCTCCGAGGCCGCAAAGTCAGTCGTTTCGTTGTTTTTGCCCAGAACCGTCAGAGTTGTGTCAGCGGAGGCATCAGTGCCTTTCCAGACCATCAGTCCGCCGCCGAGACCGACCGCAACGTTTATCCGGCTGCGGGGCGCGAGAAACATGCGGTCAAACAGCACACCCAGTCGCATCTGTTCAAAATGAATTTCGGCGTTGTTGTACATGGTTCCGATTGAGTCCGCCAGAGCGACATCGATATCATTACTGAACCGGAACCGGGAGACATCAAAACGGAAAGTCCAGCGGTCGGCCAGCCGGTGCCCCAGGGCAAAACCGATGGCGTCGTCGGAACCAAGTTCAAAGAAGTCGCCGCCGCCGGGCGAGGCCATACCCCAGCCGGCTCCCAGCGAGTACCGATAATCGGCCGAGGCCGATCCGGCTATCAGCACGATACAGAGTAGCAGGACTATTCGACGCATGGCTGGAATCTCTGAGGTTCGCATGGACAAATCAACTTAAACTCAACGCTCAGTAGAGCTTCTTGATTTCCGTTCCGGTGTAATACAGGGTGAGGATACGTTCATATCCCCAGCCGTCGCGGGCATGACCGATAGCTCCGCACTGACACATGCCCACGCCGTGGCCGTAGCCGCGACCGTTAAAGGTGATGTGGGTCAGCTTTCCGGCGCCATCGCGATCAAGTACGACATCGAAGTTACTCGAGGGCAAAATCAAGTCCGGGTTGGAAGTGCGGCCAACCACCCAGCGGATTTTGTCCTTGGAGAAATGGTACACATCGGTCTCCGTATGGACCAGCAGCTTTTTGATACGCCCGCCGGCCGAGCGATCCATCACCACCACGTTCGTTACAGGGCTGATGCGCAAATCCCTGCCGCGGTCCGACGACAAATACTGTTCTATGCGACCCCGCAGTTGCCGTTCTGTGAACACCTCGCGCCAGGTGAAGTACTTGGACCAGGAACAGGCCGAACTGTCATCTACCGCCTTGAGATAGCCCACCTCCTGGCGTTCCCAGACTTCTTCAATATCGTCGGTGCGACCGCCACAGGTGGAATGGTAGTAGGCGTTGATCATGTTGTCCTGGAAGGAGATCACCACCCCGGCGGTGGCATCGATAGCCTTGTTGACCAGACGCGTCTCAACATTGACTCCTTCGTACAACTGATCCATGATGCTGGATTTCATGTCGTACGGCTGTCCCGCATATTGCTTCAAATGCGCCATGGCGTAGGTGCGGGCAGCCACGGCCTGAGCTTTGACCGCTTCTATTTCGCTGTCGGCCCGGGGACCTATCTCCGGCGGCACCACGCCGCGCAGATAGTCCTCCATGTAAATCACATTGATAGCGCGCACGGATTGACCGTTGGGGAGAATCCGCATGATACCCCGGTAACGTTTTCCGCCTATTTTCACTCGATTGCCGTTACCGCGCGGGATGATGTTCACCTCGCCCATACCGCTTTGAATGCGGTCGCCCCGGGAATCCGTCACGCTCAGCAGGCCCCGCGTGTTCACAATCGCTACCGGACGACTCGAATAGTAGATCTCCTGTTCGCCGTCGGTCAGGCATTCAATAGCGTAAGCCGACTCGGCGGTGATCACGAGTTTGTCCGTGGTTTCTTCGAGCAGGACGCGGACAAAGGGAACCCGAATGAAATTGGAGACAGATTCCTCCTGCAGGCCGGGGATTGTCCCACAACTCCACATAAGGACAAGCAGGATCAGCCCGGTGCCGATACGCACAAAGAGACGGGTCATGCGGCGGAAGGAAACTGATTTCGATCGGTAGTCCAGCATTGGTCACACTCTCCCGGGTGGTTGCACGATCTTTCCCAACACTGGTTTCACCCGCTGAGACGATCGGCCGTCGTACCTGGTTGTGGTTGCGGTACCCCAGATACAACCGGCTCCCATTACCGCATACGCTGTCGCCTCAACAACATCCGGTTTGATGCCGAGTTGGGCGATACTGCTCACCGGCAGGCCCGACAGCAGTTGTCTTATACGACGTTTCATGAATGTGTTATGAACTCCGCCACCGGTCAAATACAATTTTGTCAGTCGCGTATCGCCTTTCAGCAGCGGCTCCAGCCTGTCGGCAATGGCGCGGGCCGTGAATTCCGAAACGGTGGCAATCATATCGTCATCGGTCAGCCGAAACCGTCGACCGAATCTGACTACCCGCTCGACCATGGCGGCCCCAAACCGCTCGCGACCGGTCGACACCATCCTGCTCCCAAAAAACGAATCACCCAGCAACTGATTCAGCAGCCTGCTCGAGACCCTGCCCCGCCGGGCACGGGTTCCGTTTTTGTCGTAGGGTTCCCGGCACAGCCGCTGAGTCAGCAGATCGCTGAGACTGTTGCCGGGGCCGCAGTCCGCCGCCCGCACGCCGTTACGGTTCTTACCGGCCGGGAAATAGAAGTAGTTGGCCATGCCCCCGATATTCACAATCAATCTTGACTGACGTTCATCGCCGAACAACTGCTCCATAGCCGCAACCGTTATCGGAGCACCCTCGTTGCCGATTGCGATATCGGCCTGACGAAAATCACCGGTGGTTATTAAGCCGGTGGCGGCGGCGATGCACTCCAGCGACCCGAGTTGAAGTGTCCCGCGCACCGTGAAACCCGCCAGAGTTGTTTTCTCGGGCAGGTGACGAACAGTCTGACCGTGAGAGGCCACCAGATCAACCCGGATCCCCCGGGCGGCCAGATGTCGGATAAACCTCGCGGCGGTCCGACCAAAGGCATGGCCGAGGGCGGTGTCCAGATGAATGATGTCAGACAGGTCGGGAGAGGCGGAGTCGCTGGCCGCCAGGATGGCATCACGCAGGGCAGGGGGGAATCGGCGATGGCTCCCGGCAATAAACGACGTAGCCGGGCGCGGGCCGCGAGAGGTGATCCTCAGCGCAGCCAGATCGAGACCATCGGCCGAGGTGCCTGAGTTGAGACCCAGGACAACAAGGCGTTTTTTGTTTACGAGCTGTGCAAGCGTCATGCTAACGCACAGCCGAGCGCCCGAGCTTCAGCCGGATTCCGGCTACGCGTGCGAAAGAGGCCTGTAGGTCCGCCTCCGGAATCTCGCCGCGATTTGCGCTCTCGACAAAACAGTCGTAAGCCCGCATGGCTCTTTCATAGTCCTGTCCGAACAGGAGGTAGTCATGTCCCGCCCGGAAGGCCTTGATCGTCCGTTCGCCGATTTCGCCGAGCACATCGGCGCCTTTCATGAGCAAATCATCCGTGATAACCGGGCCGTCAAATCCAAGCCCGTCGCGTATAAAGTCCTGAATTACGCGTTTCGACCCCGTGACTATGACATTGTCAAGTGCGGGTGCATGCATATGAGTAGTCATGATCAGATCGGCGCCTTTTTCCACGCCCACCTGAAAAGGAATCTTCTCTCGCTGTTGATACACAATACTATCAAAATCCACTTCGGTTGTTCTCAGGTGCGGATCGATTTCCGCCGCTCCCAGCCCGGGGAAATGCTTCAGGCAGCTCAACATTCCCACCTCACGGGAAAGGCTCACGGCCGCCCCGACAAACTCGGCCACTTTGCGGGGGTCCGAACCAAAACACCGGTCCTTGAGGCACGCGTTGTTGTTGTTCAGACGGATATCCGCCACCGGCGCAAGATTGAGATCTATCCCCAGTGAATCAAGCAAAACCAGGGCGCGACGGTAGTCCTCGCGGAACCGTTCAAGGTTGTTTGAGTGGCCGTACGATGCCGCCGATGGAAACTCGGCCGGCGCGCCTTTCAGCCGGCAGACCCGACCGCCTTCCTGGTCCACCATAATCAGGGGTGCGTGAGAACAGGCGGCCCGGATGCGTTCGATGTTCTCGCGCGCATGTAAATGAGTCGGGCAATTGTCCGCAAACAGGATTACCCCCCCGATACGCTCTTCGGCTATGAAATCCAGAAAGGGAGGCGGTGGTATCTCCCCCGGAAATCCCAGAACAAACAATCTCCCTATTCCGTTTGCATTACCGCTCATCATCTGCCCAGACTTTCTGTGCGCTCTGAATTCTTCTATGACAGGGTTCGTTCTTTCGATTTATACAACACATACCAGGTTCTTACCATTGTCTTTTGCCTTGTACAACGCTTCGTCGGCCACCGAAACCAGGTCTTCCTCCGACCGGCCGTTCTCGGGGAAGGACGAAACGCCAACCGATACGGTTATCTTGATCTTTCCGGCCTGACCGACATCAATAATATTACCTTCTACCTGATGACGGATACGTTCGCCGATATGTTCCGCTTCCTGCAGCGGCGTTTGCGGCAAAATTACCACAAATTCCTCACCGCCGTAACGGCAGAAGATGTCTACATCGCGAATACAGTGCTTGATCACGCCCGCCAGATCGCGCAGCACCACATTACCAACCTCATGGCCGTAGCTGTCGTTGAGCTTTTTGAACCAGTCAATATCCACCATGATGATTGATAGCGGCATGCGATACCGGATGGCACGTTTCTTTTCTTCCTGGAACTTCTGAACAAAGTAACGATAGTTATATGCCCCCGTCAGGGCGTCAATGATAGTCAATTCTTCCGTACGATGGTGCAGCTCGGCATTTTCCAGCGCCAGACCGGCGGCCCGGGCCACAATCGACAACAACTGCTCATCGCGGGCGGTGAAATAGGTCTTTTCGGGTGACTCGGCTACCAGCAGTCCCTTGGACTGACCGTGCGAGGTCATGGGTATGATCGCCACCGACAGCGTGTTTTCGTTCAGCGGGTGGTAGTCATCGCGGCTGGCCAGATCATTGACCCGAACGCCTTCCTGAGAACCCGCCACCTTCTTCAGCAAATCGTTTCCCTGATCAGGCAGCGCCTTGGGGCTGAAACTGGTGGCGCGATCGGCGCACCGCGCCCGATAATAGAACTGGCCGTTCTGCCCCTTAAATACCACGGCGTAGTTGTTGTAGGCCAGCGTTTGCCCCAGAATGCGCATGATCTCACGTACGACACCATCGGGTTCCAGAATCGAGGCTAGAATACGCGTGTTTTCGTAAATCATTTCAAGCTGCGTCTGGGAACGCTCCAGTTCCTGCGTGCGCAGATTCAGCGTATCAAACAGCTTGAGCAGCCGGTTCTCCGATTTCCGCATATACTGCGAGACATACGTGAGGGCCAGGAAGTAGACCCACATGAAGCCCAGACGCATGGTGAAGTCAAAGATGTTGTTTACGGAAACATCGGAAATCACGAGGGCAACGTAGGTGCCCCAGACGACAATCGTGGCGACAAGAGCAAATGGGAAAGTCAGAATGTAGGCCGCGACCGAAATTGTGATATAGAAAAGCATGTAGAAGGATGAATCTATCCCGCCGGTATACAGCACAAACAAAGGCATGAAGATGAGATCATAGACAATTGCTGAGAGGTAGGCCAGCTTGATATCCAGCTTGCCGCGCATGGCGGCAATGAACTGCGCCATGAGGACGCTGTAGGTCCCGAGAACTACATAGAATAACACTCTGTCTTCATGGGGATACCCGCCGAAGAAAGCGAACCAGCAGATAGCAAGCAATATCATCAGCCTGGCACCCAGGAAGATGACATCGATCCGCGGCAACAGTGTTTTGTTACGATCTAAAAAAAGCTTCATGCATACACACTCGACTACACCCAGAGTATCGGTCTTTGAGCGCGTCTTTTTATTGCGTGGGAAGAGAGTAAGCGGAAATCTGCCG
>JAHIVM010000114.1 GCA_018816665.1 Candidatus Zixiibacteriota bacterium | reverse complement strand
GGCGATTCTCGGCTACATGTGTGCGATAGTCGCCGCCGCCCAGGCACGAGGGTATGTGGTCCTGCGATACCTCAAGGACAACTACAATATCGCCGCCGAGAGTTCGCTGTTTTTCACCGAGCAGCCGGTGAACGATACGGTGGAGAATGATCCGGGGCCTCATACAGCCGCTTCCGGTTCCTGACCGGGCCGGATCCCCGGCACAGACAGTTACTTCGGATTGCAGGAGGCACCCATGACACAGTTCCCCCACCAAGCTAAGCAGGCGACCTTCATCGCCGCCCCGATCGAAGATGTCTACGATACCATCACCGCGGCCGGTGGCTGGGATGCTTTTTTTACTTCGGGTATGGAGCTTGATGCGGTTCCCGGCGGCAAAATGGTCTGGCGATGGAAAAACTGGGGCCCGGACAGCTACAGTGTTGAGGTGCCGGCCAGGGTAGTTGAGGCCGACCGTCCCAGGCGTTTCGCCTTTGAGTGGGGTTCCAAACTGGTGTCTACCGTCACGTTTGACCTGACCAGTGAGTTTGGCGGGACGGTTATTCGCTCGACCGAATCGGGTTACCCGGATACGACCGAAGGACGCGACCACCTGCTCGAGTGTGCCGCCGGCTGGGGTGAGGCACTCACGCTTCTGAAATTCTACCTCGAACACGGGATAACGTACACCGCGCCCAACAGAAAGGCCTGAGGTCCTCATGCAGATAATCCGTTCCATCAGGTCGATGCAGGCCGCTGCGCGCAAGATCGCCGGATCAGGCAAAACGATAGGACTGGTCCCGACCATGGGATACTTGCACCGGGGGCATCAGTCCCTGATTGTCCGGGCCGCGAAACTGGCCGATGTGGTTATCGCCAGCGTTTTTGTCAATCCGTCGCAGTTTGGTCCCGGTGAGGACTTTAAGACATACCCGCGCGATGAGAAGGGTGATATCGCCCGCATTGCCGAGGCGCTTGGCAAGAAGAAGGCCCGGACCGCGATTGTTTTTGCTCCCAAAGCGATCGACATCTATCCCGATGATTTCGAGACCTGGGTGACGGTGGAGAAGCTGTCTCAAACGCTTGAGGGCAAGGCCCGCCCGGGTCATTTCCGCGGTGTCACGACTATTGTGGCCAAGCTGTTTAACATCACCCGCCCGGATGTTGTCGTGTTTGGCCTCAAAGATTATCAGCAGGCTATGGTGCTGTCGCGGATGACCCGTGATCTGGGGTATCCGATCAAGTTTGTGATTGCACCAACCGTGCGCGAGAAGGACGGTCTGGCGATGTCCTCCCGCAACGCTTATCTCGATGATCTCGGGCGCTGGGAAGCGACATGTTTGTACTATTCGCTGCGGACGGCCCGGGAGATGGTCAGGTCAGGAGTGGCGGATACAAGGGTACTGCTGCGTGAGATGAAGGCGGTGATCAAAGCGACCTGTCCGTCGGCAAACGTAGACTATATTGCCTTCACGGACTTCAAGACGCTGAAGCCCGTCAAGACCGTCACAACGGGCACAATCTGTTCGCTGGCGGTGAGAGTACACGGCGTTCGCCTCATCGACAACCTGAAATTGGCCTGAAATCGTGCGCCTCGGGGACCTGGCCTGCTCCGAATTCCCGATTCTCCTTGACCTCCCGACAAAAAGCGATACCTTGACGGGCGATAATGGTCTTGAGGAGCGATTTGATGAACAACAATTCGAACATACCTATTGAATCACCGGGCGTGAATGTCGCCGTGATTAAACAGGACGACGACGGTTGGAAATTCCTGCTGCTGTGTCGTTCCGAACAGGAAACGTACGCCGGTACCTGGGGTTTTATGACCGGTGGAAAGAAAAGCGACGAAACCGTTGCGGATGTGGTTCTCCGGGAGATGAAAGAGGAGACGGGGTTAGCGCCGCTGCGCATGTTTGCGACCGAATATGTCATCCATTTCTATGAGCCACAATACGATAAGATTTGGATTTTGCCGCTTATTGTCGCTGAGGTACCGTCGGATTGTGAGATTACGCTGTCACCGGAGAACTGCGATTTTGCGTGGCTGAAACCGCACCGGGCCCGTCACCGGGTGAACTGGAAAAACCTGATGACGGCGATCGACAATATTATTGAAGAATTGGAAGTCTATCCGGCTCATAACTGGGTGGAAATCAAGGCCGAGACGACCGGTGGTCGATAACAGACTGGAGATCAAAGGCGGGGCCAAACGGCGTGTTTGGCTTGCGGTTCGGCGATATTTTGCTATATTTTGAAACTGTTCGCGACAGCAACGTGTTTGAGTAGACTAGTATGTTAATATCAGTGTGCAAATCGAAGATTCACCGCGCCACTATTACGGACGCGGATCTCAACTATGTCGGTTCGCTGACGATAGATGAAGACCTTATGAAGGCTGCCGATCTGATCGAATACGAGAAGATTGCAGTCGCCAATATCACCAACGGCGAGCGCTTTGAGACCTACGTGATCAAGGGTGAGGCCGGATCAGGTACTATTGCCCTGAACGGTGCTGCGGCTCGGCGGGGACAGAAGGGTGATCTTGTCATCATCATTGCGTACGGACAGATGGATCGAGAGGAAGCGACTCGCTTCAAGCCGGCCATCGTCCACGTCGACGAGAAAAACCGTCCGATTGCCGGTTGATCTTCCGTTTCCATCAATTCCACCTAACGTCCAGGGGGACTCCTTTTGATACAGAAGACTGCTGCGGTGGTGCTTGCCGCCGGTAAGGGTAAACGTATGAAGTCGGACCTGCCGAAGGTCCTTCACGAAATCCATGGCCGTCCTATGGTGAGTCTGCTTCTGGACACCTTGGCCGCCCTCAAGTTTGATCGTACGATTCTGGTTATAGGTCACAAGGGAGAGCTGGTGCAGGAGGCCCTGCGAGACTTCGAGGTGACTTTCGCCTGGCAGCGGGAGCAACTCGGTACCGGCCATGCCGTTCAGATGACTGCAGACAGCCTGGCGGATTTTGACGGTATCACGCTGGTGGCGGCAGGCGATGTCCCTTTTCTCTCTCGCGAGTCCATTGAGCGGTTGTTCGAGGTTCATAGAGAGACCGGGGCGGCGGCCACCTGTTTGTCCGCCGTGTTTGACGACCCCACCGGGTACGGGCGAATTGTCCGTGACAGCGATGGTATCAGTCTCAAGGCGATTGTCGAGCACAAGGACGCCTCAGAGGAGGTCCTCAGGATACGGGAGATCAACACCGGGACCTTCTGCTTTGATAACCGTCGTCTTTTCGAGACTCTGGGGCAGCTTACCTGCGACAATGCTCAGGGCGAATACTACCTGACTGATGCCGTTAAGATACTTCATGATAAGGGGTTACGTGTCTCGGTGGTCAAGGCCGACAACCCTGATGAGGTTCGCGGTGTGAATTCTGTGGAGCAGTTGGCGGATCTGGCCGGACGATTTGCCAACCAGGGGTGACCCAAAACTCTTTCGACGATCGATGGCTTCCGTGCGTTATAACAGTAGCGCCGTTTGTCCGGAGCGCCGATGATGTCTGTGAGGTTGGTTTTTTTAGGTTGACCGGGTGACAGCGGTCGGCTAATATGAAATGGGAAAGTGGGATAACCTTATGGCAAAGTATATATCGCTAGTCATCGTGATTTTGATGGGTGTCAGCGGAGCGCTGGCCCAGCAGTCCGACGTCGCTTCGGTGCAGTCGGCGGTTGATCAGGCCGGTCTGGGGGTGCAACCTGCGGTGTCGCCGTTTTCGCTGCTGAATTCGGAGCGAATCACCTGGTCGCACAGCTATTCGGTGTCTTTTTTCTCCGGTGGCAATGCTTCCGGCAGCGCCGGGCTGTTGAATACGACCATGCTGTATGATATCTCCTCGAAACTCAAACTGCAGCTCAATCTCGGGATGCTTCATAATCCGGGAGCGCTGTGGGGTAATGGAGACAGTCAGGCACAGTTTCTGCCCGGATTCCGCCTTGACTATCGACCTTCGGACAAGGTTTTCATGAGCATAGGCGTGCAGACATATTCCGGGTACAATTATCCCTACCGGGGAAGCGGATACTATTCCCGATACAATCCCTTCCTGATAGAGTAGAACGGAGGACCGTAACCTGATTCCGCAAGAAGACTCTCCTGCAAATAACGGAACGAATGCTTAAGAACCGCAGGCGGGCATCACAGACCGCCGAACTCCAGAACCAGTCGAATCGCAAACTCTCCCGCACGACACTGCTGAGGATTTTTGATGTGTGCCTGCTTGTCGGGGTGGTGCTGGTGGTTGTGTACGGCGCGGTATTTGCCGTCAGGATCTCCACCGGGTACGCCGCGGTGGAAGCCTCGCCGGATTACCGGGTGCGGCTGCAGATTGTTGACGCCTCCGGCCAAAACGGCGGAGCGTCGCAGCTGAGCAAGGCTCTTGATGGCTGGAGCAACGGTGTGTTGGAGGTCGAGGTGGTCGAGCGGTTGCCATTCGACGGGCATACGGTGGGAGAGACGTTTGTCGTTTCGCGGCAGGAGGATCAGCAGGCGGCCCGTTTGCTGGCCGAGGCCCTGGGGCTTGATGAGTCCGTGGTAGCGTATCGTCCGCTGGAGTATAACCGCCAGTTGATTACGGCCACCCTGGTGGTCGGCACCGGCTATGCAGAGACAATGATGACATCCCTGACCTCAACCAGGCGGCAAGAATCGCTTTGAAAAAGACTTCAGCACTGGAACTGGCCCGGACAGCGGGGCGTCTGGCCCTCGACAAGAAGGGCTTTGATATTCGGATATTGAACCTCTCCAAAATTTCGTCGATCTGCGACTATTTCGTAATCGCATCCGGCAGCGCCGACATCCATGTCAAGGCGATCGCCCGCGAGATATTTGACGGGCTTACGAAAATTGGACATAAACCGTCGTATCGTGAAGGCCTGCAGGATGGCAACTGGGTTGTGCTTGACTATATCGACGTGGTTATACATGTTTTTCATGAGCCGACTCGACGATTCTACGCACTGGAGAAACTCTGGGGAGACGCTCCGGTGGAAGAGCTCTCTGACGGTGTGTAAGTTTACCCCATAAGAATATATGATTGTGGTTACTGATATAGGAAAGCCAATGGAACACGCAGAACTCAAATCGAAGACGATTGCCGAATTGCTGGAAATCGCAGAGAAGGCGGATATCCCGGGAGTGTCCGGACTTCGGAAGTCCGAATTGATCTACAAGATCATGGAGACGAAATCGACCGGCGAGGGCATGATTTTCGCCGAGGGCGTCCTGGAAATCATGGACGAGGGGTACGGATTTCTCCGCGCTCCGGACTACAATTACCTGCCCGGTCAGGACGACATCTACGTGTCTCCGTCGCAGATTAAGCGTTTTGACCTGCGCACCGGTGATACGATCAGCGGCCAGGTTCGTCCGCCGAAAGACAACGAGCGGTATTTCGCCCTGTTGAAAATCGAAGCGGTAAACTACGACAATCCGGAAGTGGCCAAACACAAGACCATCTTTGACAATCTGACGCCGTTGTATCCCGATGATCCTTTTGTGCTGGAGCTCGGTTCGGAAGAGCTGACCACGCGCATTATTGACTTGATGTGTCCCATCGGTAAGGGACAGCGCGCGCTGATTACGTCGCCGCCGAAAGCCGGTAAAACGATCATCCTGCAGAAAATCGCCCAGGCGATAACGGCTAACCATCCGAAGGTGAAGCTGATCGTGCTGTTGATTGATGAGCGTCCCGAGGAAGTCACGGACATGCGTCGGTCGGTTCGCGGCGAGGTGATCTCCTCGACGTTTGACGAACCTGCCGACCGTCACGTGCAGGTGGCCAAGATGGTCCTGGAGAAGTCCAAGCGGCTGGTGGAACACAAGCATGATGTGGTCATTCTGCTTGATTCCGTGACCCGTCTGGCCCGCGCCCACAACTCGGTGGTTCCGCACTCGGGCAAAATCCTATCCGGTGGTGTTGACTCCAACGCTCTTCAGTTGCCCAAGCGCTTTTTCGGTGCTGCGCGAAATATCGAAGAAGGCGGCTCGCTGACCATTATTGCTACCGCCCTGGTGGAAACCGGTTCGCGCATGGACGAAGTGATTTTCGAGGAGTTTAAGGGCACCGGCAACATGGAGCTGGTGCTGGATCGTCGCCTGTCCGACCGTCGCATTTTCCCGGCCATGGATATCAACCGGTCCTCTACTCGTAAGGAAGAGTTATTGATTCCTTCCGAGACATTGACCAAAATGTGGATACTCCGCAAGTTCCTGGCCGAGATGAATCCGCTCGAGGCGATGGAATTCCTGCTGGACCGTATGCGCAAGGCGAAGAACAACAAGAAGTTCCTGGCGTCGATGAAAGACTGATCGCGCGGACGGATGACCAATCAGATGTATTCAGG
>JAHIVM010000113.1 GCA_018816665.1 Candidatus Zixiibacteriota bacterium | reverse complement strand
GAGCGCATCGCCGACGAAGTCCGGCACGGTAGACTGCGATGAGGTAATTGTTCCTGTTTTGTCAAACACAACCGATGAGACGCGGGCCAGCCGTTCCACTACCGAGGGGTCTTTCAGGTAGAAGTCGTTGCTGCCGAAAATGCGGCTGATCGTGCCGAGTGTGAACGGTGTCGACAACGCCAGGGCGCAGGGACAGGCCACGATCAGGACCGCACTCATGGCGTTCAGCATTCGCGACGGATCGACTGCGGCCCAGAATACACCCGCCAGCAACGATAGCAACACCACGGTCGGCGTGAAAATACGACTTACTCTGTCAGAAAGACTTATGACACCGTTGCCGCGACCGGTGACTCGTTCGCCCTGAGTCCAGAGCTGCATGAGATAGCTTTGCGACGGCGATTTGATGACATCGAGAGTCAGGGCCGATCCCATCTGACGTCCCCCTGCAAATACCTTCTCGCCGCAGGTTACCGGTACCGGATCTGACTCACCCGTAACGAAACTGTAGTCAATCCGACCCGGGCCGTCAATCAGGATACCGTCGGCCGGAATCAACTCCCGGTTGCGCACCCGAATCCTGTCCCCCGGCTGGATTCGGTCTACCGGCACAGCCACATCGCCGTCGGCCTGCACTCTCACCACGGAGAGCGGCAGGTATGATTTGTAGTCCCGGTCGAAGGACAATGCGGCGTATGTCTTTTTCTGGTACAGGCGGCCGATCAGGAGCAGAAACACCAGGCCGGCCAGGGAATCAACATAGCCTCCCTGTCCGAGTACGACTATGTGGTGCACGGATCGCAAGAACAGCACCAGGATGCCCAGCGAGATGGGGACATCCATGTTAATCTGGCGCTGTCGCAGTCCGGAGATTGCCGACCTGAAAAACTCCCAGCCTGAAAAGGCCACCACCGGCAGGGCCAGCAGGAGGTTGACCCAGCCGAACATATCCGCTACCGCCGGCGTGGCCAGGGCGTCCAGCCCCAGGTATTCCGGGAAGCTGAGCAACATGACATTGCCGAACGCGAAGCCGGCCACAGCCAGGCGGGCGTACAACATCCGTATGGACCGGTCCCTGATCGGTCGGTCGAGGTCGGCCAGCCGGATGGTTGGCTCGTAACCGATGACGGCAAGCTGTTCCACCAATTGGCGCAACGAGAGTTGGTCGGGAGCCCAGGTTATGGACACTTCCCGTCGGGGGAAGTCCACTCGCGATGATGTGACGGCCTTTTGCAGCACATACAGGTTTTCCAGCAACCAGACACAGGAGGCACAGTGCATCTGCGGCACAGAAAACGTCATCCGGGCCATCTGACCGTTGTCAAAGTCGAGCAAACGGGTGACAACATCGGGATCATCGAGATATGCGAATCTGCTGTCGTGCTTCCCCGGGAGGACTTTTCGCCCCGGACGATTCTCAATAGTGTAGTAGTCATCGAGGCTGTTATCATGCAGAAGCTGGTACACCGTAAGGCAGCCGGTACAACAGAAGGGCTTGTCGTCCATAGTGATAGAGGCATCACGACACCTGTCGCCGCAATGTTCGCAGACGATTTCTTCAGCCGGTAACGAACGCGCCATTACTCCAGAACACCTCGTATCGGGCTGCCCCGTCGGGACAGCTAACTCACTGTTAACCAGACAGAACCGAAACCGACCGAATCGTGTTCCGGAAAACCGACCGGACGATCGCCCTAACATACACAAAATAGACTTCGTTGGCCAACAGAATCTAGGTTTTAGCGGGATCTGCGGACTGCCGGCCGGCCGCCGATCATGATGCCGTATGCCGACCGGTCCCCCGTTTAGGATGGCATAGCCGGCTACAGGAGCAGCTTGAGCTTGGGTCCGGTGAACACAAAGCCCTCTCGTTCATAGAATCGAACGGTCCGCGACCACTTCTCTCCGGCGGGTGCAGTCACATCGATTCGTCGCCAGCCGCGCGATCGGCCGTACGCCGCAGCCGCGGCGACAAGCTCTCGCCCGACATTCTGCGAACGATAGTCAGCCTCGACAAACAACTCGTTGATGATACCGAAAGAACCGTCGGCATACAGCGCAAAACACTCAACCAATGTCAGCATGCCGACCACTTTGCTGTCATCGCGAGCGGCAAAAACCCGGAAGCGATCCTCATTCTGCGCCCAGTCGCGGCCGG
The DNA here is from genome assembly GCA_018816665.1 of Candidatus Zixiibacteriota bacterium. Lineage (GTDB taxonomy): Bacteria > Zixibacteria > MSB-5A5 > GN15 > FEB-12 > JAHIVM01. The sequence goes on along the minus strand of JAHIVM010000113.1, from coordinate 7,355 downwards.
CCTTTCCGGGGTCCCAGGTGTCGGCTGCATCGCCCCCGGCCCGGAGTTCACAGAGCAGGCGTCCGACAAGGTCGAAAACAATATCCCTGTCATGGAGCGACAGCATTTCCACGGTAATCACGTTGCACCTCCGATTCAGCCATCAAGAAAGGCAACACTGCTCCGCGATACAAGGGAATCCCGGCGCCGGATCGCAAAAAAAAGGGGCCGGCGCATACCTGCGTCGACCCCGCGCGTTTGGTCTGTTCTTACGGCAATTCTACTTGAGCAGCAGCATTTTTCTGGTGGCCTTGAAGTCGCCGGCCTCCAGGCGGTAGAAGTAAGCGCCGCTGGTCACCATGCGACCGCGAATGTCCGTGCCGTTCCACGTGACAGTATGGGTACCGGCGCCCTTTGAACCCTCGGCCAGGCGTGTGACTTCCTGACCCAGGACGTTAAACACCGTGAGCGTGACATAGGCCTGGACCGGCAGACTGTACTCGATTACGGTATTCGGGTTGAACGGGTTAGGATAGTTCTGCGACAGGGCGAAGTCATCCGGCAGCAGTTCGGGATCCTCGACTGACAGAATCGGATGAATCGTCACAAAACAACTGTCCAGGGCGACGACGGAGTCCGGATCCGTGACGGCCAGACGCAGGATCGCATCGCCGGAGAATCCGGCGGTTGCCGAGACGGTGAGAACGCCCGTAGCCGCGTTCCAGGACCGTTCGAGGGAATCATTGGAAGCACTGAACGCATAATACATCAGCGTATCATGATCATCGTCGGTAACCATGCTCCAGATGTTGAGCGTAGCGCTGGTATCGGCGTTGAACTCCAGACTGTCCGGCAGGTCTACGACCGGTGGTGTATTCGGAACCTGGTGAATGCTCACAACGATAGTGTCGTAGGCACTCAGCATACCCGGATCGTCCACCTGGATATAGAAGTGGGCCACCGTGTCCGTGGCCAGCATTGAGTTGACTATCAAGGTCACTGTGCCGGTCGTGTCGTTCCACTCCTGCTCCAGCGCGACAACGTCGCGACTGAAAGTATAGGTCAGCATCGAGTCATTGGTTTCGGCATCCAGAACCGCGGCGTAGAGATCAATCTCGTACGTCGAGTCGACGCGCAGCGAAATGCTGTCGGGGAGCCCGGTGATAACCGGATAGGTATTAGGTTCGGTGGTTACCGTGATCACGGTCGTATCAACATCGGACGCGCCCCCGGGATCCTCGACAGTGACGATCAGCAGGGCAGTTCCGGTCCAGGCCGGATCATCATTGAGCGCCAGCATGCCGGTTGCCGCCGTGAAAGCGTAATCGAGCGAATCGTTGGACGTCACGATGGTGTACGTAAGCAGCGAGTCGGCCGATTCTGCATCGGTAACGAAGTTCCACAGACTGAAGCCCAGGGTGGAACCGGTTGTGAACGACAGGCTGTCCGGCAAGCTCACCACCGGTGCCGTATTGGGTTGAGGTATTACCTCGATTACCATGGTGTCTGCACCAACCGCAGCTTCCGGGTCGGTGGCCGTGACAATCAGGTCGGCCGTACCAACAAACCCGCTGTCGGCCGTAATCTGTGTCAGACCGCTCGTTGGGAAAAACGACCAGTTCACCGAATCGTTCGTCACCGAGAAGCCGTAGGTCAGCAGCGAATCATCGGTCGCAACATCCTCGACATAGTCCCAGATCGTGAAACTGAGCGTGCTCCCGTTCTGGAACGTGGCGGTATCCGGCAGGCTGAAAACCGGCGCGGCATTGGGAATCGCCCTAACGGTTGCGAATATCGTATCAACCGCGGCCAGGCCGCCGGTATCGGTCACCGTGATGAAAAGTGAACCATCGCCGACAAAACCGGTGACAGACGACAGCACCAGGTATCCCGTGGTGGCGACCCACACCGTCTGGAGTGAATCGTTGCTTACCGTGAAGTCGTATGTCAGCAGGGAGTCGTGCAACTCCACGTCCGTCACACTACCCCAGATATTGAAATAGTGATTGGAGTCTGCCCGGAAATCAACGCTGTCCGGCAGACCGGCAATGACGGGCGGGAAGTTGTACGTAATAATGAACTTGATAGAGTCCTCTGCCTCAGCGCCTTCCGGGTCGGCCACGGTCATGTTCAACCACGGCGAACCGTTGTATCCGGAGATCGATGACACGGTCAGCACGCCCATCGATGTATCATAGGCGAATACCAGCGAATCGTTGGTGACACTGAACGTGTAATCGAGCAGCGAGTCGTGACTCTCGGCATCGGTGACATACCCCCAGACATAGAGGTTCAGGGACGAGTCGGCATCAAACGTTGTGCTGTCCGGCACGCCCGCCAGCACCGGAGCGGTGTTGGGGTCAATGACGGTTACTATCGTGGTGTCCACCGCAGTAGCCCCGTGCCAGTCGGTAACAGTCAGGATCAACGTGACATCGCCGGTGAATCCGCCGGTCGCGGAGAGGATCAAAAACCCGGCCGCGTTCAACTCATACACCAGCGAATCGTTACTCACCGTGAAGTCATAGGTAAGGTTGGAATCGTTGTTGTAGTCATCCGAGGCATAGTTCCAGATACCCATCAGGGCGGTGGTGTCATTTTCGAACGACAGGGTCGCCGGCATGCCGGTAATTACCGGCGGATCATTGGTAATCGATTTGGTTACCAGGTACATGCCATCGGCCACGAAGTTTGTGTCAAACTCCACGCCCAACTGGTTCAATCCCAGGATGGCCAGGAAGTTACTGGTCCTGGCATTGTAATTCAGCACCTTGAAGCTGTCATCAACAGCCGGAATGTAGCCGTCGATCAACTCGATGTTCAACACACCGCCGTAGGCCGCATTCTGGGTGCAGTACACGCGGTCGTGCTCCGTGATCACCGTCAGACCGGCAATTTCTATATCAATCTGGGCATTGGAGGCCATCGGGAAATCGTTCGCCTGCATGTTGATAGTCCCCGGGGAATCGCCCGGACTGACGCGCCCGTCGTTGGTGAAAGTCGTGGCGTACGTATTCAGGGAGCCGCTGCCGGTGATTTGCCCGGTGGTCGCGTTGGCAAAGGTTCCCTGGTCGAAGGTCATGGTCATCATGTTCTGAAAGTGGATAATACCCGTATTCGAGAACGAACCGCCGGCACCGGTCAGGTTTACATCGACGGCCGCGGTACCGAGGTCAATCGTGCCGCTGTTGCTGTGATTGGCGGATGACTTCTCCAGCACCAGCTTGATGCCGTGGGTGGTTACCGTTCCCTGGTTGACGAGCTGGGCGCCCAGAGTGCGCTCGCCACCGGTTGAACTGCCGGCCTCGGACCGAATCGTTCCGGCCGCTGAGTTGGTCAGCGAGTTGTTGGTGACGTTCAATGTCGCGGTCGTAGTGCCGTTTGCCTGATCACTGGTCAGATCTATGTGACCGTAGTTGGTAATCCCGTTGGTGACAGTCAGGGTGCCGCTACCGGATGAACTCCCGGAAACGATCACCGTGTCGTCAAAGCCGTTGGTCAGGATACCGCTGATAGTATTGGTGAGGGTGGCGGTCAGCAATCCCTCGTTGGCTACCGTCCCGGAGAGCGTCGAACTGATCATCTCGACCGAACCCTGGTTAGTCAACGTGCCCGATCCGCTGCCGGTGGCCGCGGAGAATCGGATGCTTCCGGTATTCGTCAGGGAACCCGAGTTGGCGACATGAGCTCCGCCTACCGAGATGATGGCGGCATTGGTCGCAGCTCCTGAGACAAACAACGTGTCGTTCAGGAAGGACACTGTTCCCAGACCGGTGAACCCACCGGTACTGGTATGGAAGTTGTCGGTGTGCTGAAAGAAGTAATGTCCTGAATCGACGGCAATGGTGCCCGTATTCGTGAAGTCGTCGTAGCAGTTCAGGTTGCTGCCATTGATATTGATGGTTCCGCTGTTCAATTGATGCGAGGCACCATTGCTGATATACAGGGGTGCGTCTTCTACGTTGATTGTGCCTTCGTTGTGCATCAGGCAGGCGATATAGCGATCTCCCGTGGGAGAACCGGCACCGGCGGTAGTCGTGATGGTGCCGTCCGAGGCATTGATCAGCGTGTCGGTGACCGTCAACAGCGAAATATACGCCGTTTGATAGTCGGCCTGCGTCAGTTCGATTTCACCATGGTTCGTAAAGGCATTGGCAAAAGCAAGGATACACATCCGTGAGGTTGTCGCTTCGGCAATGATCTTGGAGCCGGGGACCGACACGTACGTGCCGTTGATCGTGGGTGTTTCATTCACCCGCATTACGCCCTCGTTCCGGACGTCGACATCCACGGTGCCGTCGACAACAAGGAAGGAGTCCTTGTTGAGGATCGGTGAACCTGCCAGGGTACCGACATCAAGCAGCACCGTTCCCTCGTTGATCAACGAATCCGTCAGGTTCAGGACCGAGCCGGTTCCGGTGATCTGGAGACGTCCGTAGTTGGTCCACTTCGGAGTAAACGACACCACGGCCCCCGGGAAACTCACGACTCCGTTGTTGGTAATCGTCCCCGACGGCCACGCGACCGTATCGGCGGCACACACGAAGGTGCCGGCCGCATCGGTTTCGATTGTACCCGTGTGGCTGAAACTCGACGCTGTTCCGGTTGTCGTGAAAGTCAGCGTTCCGTCGTAAACGTGGTATGTACCAGTGTTGACGTGATCGGCACCTTCCTTGTAAATGCTGAAATTGGTATTTGAGGTAATGGTTCCGGCGTTGTCCACCTGCGCGTATAACGAGCGCCCGGATATGGTGGAGAAACCGTCACCGATCAAAGCGTTGATGGTACCGGTAGCCTCGTTGACCAGCGACCCCTTGTTGACCGTTATCCGGGCAGTAGTCGTGGTGGGCGGCCAGACAGTGGTCAGGTCAATAGTGCCCCGATTCGTGAAATTGGTGTCCACCGTCAGGTAGGCGCTGCCGCCGCTGGTTCCCTGAATGGTGAAAGTAGCGTTGGTGTCGTTCAGGAAGGAGCGATCAAAGGCACAGGTGCGACTGAGAAGCATGTCGCCGTAATTGTTGACCTTGTGCTGGATATCACTGTTGTCAAGCTCGACAAGACCGTAGTTGTTGAGAATGAAATCTCCGGTCGTGCGCAGTTCCGACGAGGTTATGTCCAGAACGCCGTTTTCGTTGATTGTTGTGGTCCCGGTAACGTTGACGTACCAGCTGGTCATACGTAGCGTCTGGGTGCCGCTGAACCCGCCGATTGTCAGGCTGTTGATGGTCGGGTTCATATCCAGGGTCACCACATAGGTGCCGTCGAGATTAATGTAGACGATATCCCCGACTGTAGGCACCGTACCGGTGCTCCAGTTTGCGGTGTTATTCCAGTTTCCCCCCGCCGGGTTGATCCACGCCACCGTGGCCGAATACGCCGGTAAGGCGACCAGAGTAATAAGTAGCAACAGGGTGGTAAAACGAAGCACATACTTGGCTGGGTGCACGGAGCCCTCCTTATATCTGTTTATGAATTGTAGATCAATCTGTTGAGTATATCGGCATGCCTTAGAGTGACTTGACTTCCGACAGATATATGCGGTGACATATCATCCGAGTAGTCCGCCGGAGGGTGAGAAACCGGCCCCGGGACAGTAGTAATTGCCGAAAAATTGCCGATGAGCACTTTTGTCCCTCTTTCGAGACTTTAGGCGCAGGGAGGATTGGCCGATGATACCAGCATACGGTTGTTAACTGACTGCCGTGGTTTTCGGTCGGCAGTCTCCGGGTCGGCCGACCTCTACCCCGTACCAACGGGATTCGGCCCGGTTGTATTGCTGTCCGCAACATCAAAGGAGCGAGAATTGGCTAAGGTACTTGTCATCGACGATTCCCGGTTTCAGCGGAAGTGGATCGTCAAAGCAGTTCAGCAGTTGGGACACTGTACAGTGGAAGCCGTCGATGGTCGCGATGGGTTGGGTATGCTTGACGCCGAGCGACCTGAATGCATCACCATTGACCTGAACATGCCCGAGATGAACGGGCTGGAATTCCTTGAGAACCTGCAGGCGCAAAATCTCAGGCCACCGGTCATTGTCATTACCGCAGACATCCAGAAAGACACTCGTGAGCAATGCCGGTTGCTGGGTGCCTCCGCTTTTCTGAACAAGCCCTTCAAACCGGGTGAACTCCACGACGCGCTGGCGAAATGCATCGATCTTGAATCAAAGGACGGGGTCTAGCATGGACGAGCATCAAAAGGGTTTTCTTACCGAAGTCCTCAACACGGGGGCTCAAAGGGCCGGCGCCGTTCTCGGTGAACTCGTCCAGAGGCACGTGAACCTGTCTGTTCCCGATGTGGATATCTGTCCGGTTGCTGACCTGCCCGGCCACCTGTCACTGTTCCAGAACGACCAGGTGACTTCTGTTACGATGGGATTCTCCGGAGTACTGTCCGGTGATGCCGTTTTGCTTCTTTCCGGATTCAGCGGCATACTCCTTACCCAGCGACTCATGGGCGGAGCGACCGACCTGGCCGAGGTGCAGGAAGAAAAGCAGGAAGCCATTTCCGAAGTCGGCAACATCGTTGTGAACAACTTCGTCGGCGCCTGGGCGGAAGTGTTCCACGACCGCTTCACGTTTGGGCTGCCCCAATTTGAGGAATGCGGCTTGAACGAGCTTCTCGATGCCCGGATATCGGGAGATGGGAAACAAAGAACGCACGCCATCTGGGCCAACGCGCACTTTGATGTCAGCGAGTTTTTTATCGTTGGGACGCTGCTGACGCTGTTTGATCAAGCCAGTGTCGAACGTCTCGTCGGGGCCGTCTCCAGCTCCCAGGCCGCAAGATAATATGTTGTACAACAACATGTTGCTCCCGGGTGGCCGGCCCCTTCGCCAACTTCCGTAGTTCCCCTTGACACATCCTGTTTCTGTTGTTATTGTTATTGACCGACTGGTCGGTCATAAGCGAAGGAGGTAACGCGGTGCCGAAGATTGTTGACAAGGAAGCTCGGCGGCGAGATATCGCCAGAGCTGCGCTTCGGGTGTTCGGCCACCGGGGGATTCACAGTTTCAAGATGGCCGACATAGCTAAAGAAGCCGGGATCGGCAAGGGTACCGTCTATGAGTTCTTTCGCTCCAAACGGGAGTGGATCTCGAACGCCTTCGTAGTTCTTCTGGAGGAGTATTCGCTCGGTATGGTCCCGCCGAGCACTGAGTTGCGGACGCCCGCCGACAGAATTCGGGACATGATTTCGGGTACGTTTTCGTTTTTCGGTGACGACGAGGAACGCTTGCGATTCGGAGTGGAGTTGTGGCAGGCCAGCCTCCCTCGTCGCAATACTGAGCCTCTTTTTGATGATCTGCCGGCCGTTTTCAATGAATATCGGACGGGCGTCATCGCTACGGTCAACGAGGGTATGGCGGATGGCTCCT
>JAHIVM010000003.1 GCA_018816665.1 Candidatus Zixiibacteriota bacterium | reverse complement strand
GTCCGGGGAGATTGTCGGTGACAAACGGCACGCAGACTTTGCCGACCGATAAGCGTCTTCTGTTTCGGTCCTGAAAACAGATTTTGTCCGGTGGAACTTGCCATCTACGTCACCACAACAAGGGTTGCACCCTTCAGTCAAACTGAATGTAAGCTAGACGGTTGTTTTTTGGGATGCAAGGACGATTTTCGAATTGACAGAGGTTCCGATCAACCGGTCGGCGACTTTCTTCCCACCGCCAGGTTCGGATAGAGCTTTCGGGCACAAGTCGGGCACAGAGAGTGGCTGAACTCAGCTTCCGAGTGGTCGTGGATGAAATCCTCGATCTGGTTCCAATACCCGGAGTCATCGCGGACATTTTTGCACGAGGCGCAGATCGGCAGCAAACCGCTGAGCAGCTTAACACTGTCCAGGGCCTTCTGGAGTTCAATATTTTTCAAACGGTGAATCTCAGCTTCTTTTTTTGCGCTTTCTGTTTCGTGAACCACCTGCAGAGTCTTCAATTTCCGGTCGGCCTGCTCGCTGAAGACCTCGCGTTCAAGCCGGGCATAGTGGCGGTGGTGTTCCAGGGCTGTTTCAAAGTCACCAAGTCGCGCCAGAACGTCGGAAAGGGTCTGATGACAATTGATCTGCTGGCGTTTGGCATTCAGCCGCTCAGCCAGGAGCAGTCCGAGACGCAAATGCTCGAGAGCAGCCTCGTCGCTCTTCCCTTCCATTTGGCAGGCCACTCCCAGGTTGCGGAGCGCATCGACCTCCGCCACCCGCACATCGGTCTTGCGCGCGAATTCGACTGCTTCCTCAAAAAAACCTATGGCCTTCGGAATGTCACCCATCTCCTGGTAGATCATGCCGATCGTATCCAGAACATGCGGCAGAACTCTGACGATATTGTGTGTTCTCCCGAGCTCAAGGCTCTTTGAGGCATGTTGCAGTGCGGAGTCGTAGTCTCCGCTCTGGATATAGGCCACCGCCAGATTGTTATGTCCGAAAGCCTGCCAGGACACATCGTCCCGGCACAGGCCCAGGGCCCGTTTGTGATACGCAATGGCCTCGGTAAGCTCGCCCAGTGCTCCGTGGATAAAGGCAATGGAGTCCAGCGACCGGGGAGGAATCTCCTCCAGCTCGTGTTCCTCGCCGATCTTCAGCGCTTCAAAGTGCATTTCCAGAGCCCGGGGATAGTCACCCAGCCGGAAGTAGCAGTATCCCAAAATAGTCAGCGCATGGGCATGAATCGCTGGATTCCCGGGTTCTTTGACGGCGGCACCGATCAACTCCATGGCTATGGGCATAGCACGGACATAGTCCCCGGTGATCGAAAAACACTTGCTGATGTTCCGCAGACTGAACAATCGTCCCTGCTCGTAAGGTTTCAGCGCGTAATCGCCCGAGGTCGATAGCTCCAGGGCCTGCTCGCTGAACTGCAGCGCTTTGCGGGTGTCCACATTGAGATAGCGCCACCCCAGGTGCACCAGGGCATCAATGCGCTCTCGCACGTCGGTCATGTTCGCCAGACGAGTCTCAATCTCAGCTACTGACTGGGTTTCAGAAACATCCAATTGGTCACACTCCGGACAGGTTTGGTCCTCCCAAAGGAGAATCGGCATCCGGACTGCCGGTCTTAACCGCCGGCGCCCGACGGTGATTTTTGCAGTACTTGTTGGTACATGGTCGCGGTCAACAACCGAGCTGAGACGGAATCATCCGGGGAGCGCACCAGACCAAAACCGGTCTGCGGTACGGGACCTGTCAGCCCCACTTCCACCATGATAATGCGTCACTTTAGCGTTGCGTCATAACTTATTGCCGATAAACCATCTATATACACTGCACGTTCCGGCGGCACAACACCTTCCGAATCAAGGCCAGGCGACCATCTCATCAGATCGAGTCTTTTGTGGACATTTCGGACCCAATCGATACATTATCGAGTTACATAAGACAGCCGGTTTGCCGCCCGGCCAAACCGGGCAGGCCGCGCAAGTCTTTCAACGCTGATTCGTATCATGACAACCGTACGGTGGAGGATCACATGACCGACGAGACACGGGACAGGAACGAAACTCAGGACAAAACCCGTACCCACGTTCCGGGCGACCACACCGTTTCATCTGCCGGCGCCGCACGGACGGCCTCAGCAGGAACCACCATCCCCTCTCAGATTGGCGACTACCGAATTGTCGGCATCCTTGGTGAGGGAGGCATGGGAGTCGTCTACGAAGCCGAACAACCGTCGCCAAAACGACGGGTTGCCTTGAAAGTTGTCCGCGGCGGCACGGAAGTGGTCGATGAACTGCACTTGAAGATGTTCGCCCGGGAGGCCGAAACTCTGGCCCGGCTTGATCACCCCAATATCGGCGCCATCTACGAATCGGGACATACCGCGGAAGGCCGCCATTTCTTTGCGATGGAACTGGTACGCGGTCAGACGCTGGGAACCTGGCTGGCCCATCGGCCGGTTGATCCAGACCGATCGGAAATAGAACTGCGGCTGCAGTTGTTTCGCCAGATATGCCAGGCCGTCCATTACGCCCATCAGCGCGGCGTAATCCACCGCGATCTGAAACCGTCCAATCTGATTGTCACCGACGAGGCACCGTCCGCCATGGGCTCCGATGTCACCCCGTCTCCCCAGGTCAAGATCCTCGACTTCGGACTTGCTCGAATCACCGAGGAGGACGTCGCGCTGACCCAAATCACCGAAGTCGGCATGATCAAGGGGACACTTCCCTACATGGCTCCGGAACAGGCGGCCGGTGATGTGGATGCCATTGATGTACGTACCGACGTGTACGCTTTGGGTGTGATACTGTACGAACTTCTGACCGGGCAACGCCCCTATTCAACCGACACCGGCTCTCTCCTGTCGGCCGTTCGAGTAATCTGCGACCAGCCACCGCGCCCACTTGCCGAGGCCTGGCGGGCCACCGTCCGGCTCGATCCGGACCTGACCACCATTACGGCGACGGCCCTGGAGAAAGATCCCGACTGCCGCTATGGAAGTGCGGCTGCTTTCGGCGATGATGTTGCCCGATTCCTGAGTTCGCAACCGATCCAGGCCCGTCCGGCCAGCACCATGTATCAGCTCAAGAAACTCGTTTCGCGGCGAAAACCTCTGTTCGCCACCGCAGCTGTCGCCCTGCTGCTTCTGGTCGTTGCGGCCGTTGGTATGAGTGTGCTGTATGTGCGATCCGAGGCCAACCTGACCCGTGCCCTGAACGCCGAGCAAACCTCCCGTATGGAAGCCGAAACAGCGCAACGGACCTCGGATTTCCTGGTTGAGTTATTCGATCGCGCCAATCCCCAGCGCACTCGGGGAGAAACGGTCACCGCCCGGCAGGTGATCGATGAAGGAGCCCGGGCTGTCAGTGAGGAACTCGCCACCGAGCCGATCATGCAGGCTCGCCTGATGTACACGATCGGGCAGGTGTATCTGAGTCTGGGATTGTACAGCGACGCTCGCGGCCTGGTGGAAAAGGCACTGGCCCTTCGGCGGGAACATCTGCCGGCCGATGATATCGCGATAGCCGTCTCACAACACCAACTTGCCCGAACCATGCAGGCACTCGGTGAGGTCGATGCGGCCCGAGTCGCCTTCGACGAGACGATAGCCATGTACGAAAAGTCGGGAATCGCCGATCCGGCCGGATTGATCGAGACTCTGGGCAACTTTGGCTGGATGCTCGGCCAGATCGGGGAGTTTGACCGGGCAAACGCTACAATTGATCGGGCCCTGGCCCTCGTCGAGGGCCAAACACCGCCCGACGACGAGCTTCTGCAGCAGATTCTCAACAATCAGGCAACCGTGAAAATGAACATGGGACAGGCGGACTCCGCGATTCACATCCTTGAGCGCGCTCTGCAGTTGTCCCGAAGTCTCCACGGCAATCTTCATCACCAGACCGCCAACGTGCTGACCAACCTGGGAATCGCCCAGGCGCGCGCCGGGCACCTTGCAGCGGCAGAGCAGTCATCTATTGGGGCGTTGTCGGCATACCGCGAGACATATAAGGATGACCACCCGCAGGTCGCCAAAGCGCTGGCCAACGTCGGCATCGCCCTGGCTCAGCAAGGTAAACTGATCGAGGCCCGCCCGTATTTCCAGGAAGGCATTGAAACCCTTACTCGGATTCACGGTCCTGAACATCCGGAAGTGGCCCAGGGACTGATGAACCTGGGGCTGCTGAAACTTCAGTTGGGAGAGCCCGCTGTGGCGATTGCTGACCTGGAACAGGCGGTCAGACTGCACGAAGGCAACGGCGGACCGGAAACCCCGTCGCTATCGATGTCGCTCTATCACCTGGCAAGTGCCCGGGCCGCAGTCGGTGAGATGGCTGAAGCTCGTCGGTTGCTTCTACGAGTGGTGGCAATCGACGAGCGGTTGTTCGGTCCCGAGTCTCAGGACGTAGCCGGTGATCTTGAGGCCCTCGCGGCTACCGAGCGTGCGATGGGTCTTGAGGCCGACGCCAGACAATCCGAGGCGCGGATGGCCGCTATCCTGACGCAACTGGCATCGGCAGAGAGTAACCCGTAGGGCTACTCTCCTCCCCCGGTCAGCGACTTGCTCAGATCCTTGAGTTTGTCTTTGGCCTCAGACTCCAGCTGTTTGAGACCCTGGTCCTTCAGGTCCAAGACGGTTTTACCGAAGCCGTCGGGCATAACGCCTCCGCCGGCCGCAACAGACCTCGTCAGTAGCGCCTTGACCAGTTCGGTTGTCACCTGAGGGATAGTCGCGCCGGCATCACCACCGACATTCTTGAGCGTGAAGCCGTCGACCGCGTACGACTTGTCGTATTTCTTTCCCAGAGCCGTCAGGCTGCCGCTCACCTGGATATCACGGATAGCCACGTAACCGATGCGGAGTTTCCTCGTGCTCTCGTCCTCCGAGGTTTCCAGGCCCAGCCGTTTGATGTTATCCAGCAGGACCTTGTAGTTACCCCGGGTGTCAATTTGCTCGAGATTCAGCGTCACGCCTTCAATGATAAACGAATCTACAAAAACTTCCTCATCGAGGATCGAACCGGCATCAACCATGAGTTTGCCCCGGCGGAGCGACATGATATTGTCGGCCTCGAAACCCTCGGGGTTTTTGACTTCGAAGTCATTCAGTTCGAGGCTGCCGCCCATGATTTCCACCTCGGCCGAGGCAAGATCGGTTTCCACTCCCAGCGCGTACGAACTGCCCGCCTCAATTCCCTGGGCCACCAGTACGTTGCGCATGAAGTAGGCCGCTGCCAGGCCGACAACCACTACCGCTAATACAACAAGTACCGTCGTTCTAAACATATATCCACCGCCTTCGATTTGCCTGATTTTCTTTCATACGCTCCCTCCCAGACAGTATGACAGCGAAGAGTCAAAAGCAAGACAGAATACATGATTTGAGTTATCATGAATGGCGAGACCAATCAGAAACAACACTCCGGCTTGCCCGACAAGGTCCTCTGACTATGTGAAGTGCCTAGTCTCGGCGACTTCAGCCTGCCGGCACCGGTTTGACCAGAGATTGGTACTCGACTACGAGGTGAGCAATGTCCTTGACGTGCCGGTAGACCTTCACGCATGCCATGATGAATCCAAACCAGCCCGTGAGAACTGCCCAGGATTTCTTCAGGACAGACACAACGGCACCCACCAGCTTGCCAATGATAGAGATGCCGATCCGCCCCAACTCCGAGCGGTAAACGATCTGCTGCGCCATCTCGGTCACCCGGTCATGCGATGCTCCCGCATTCACAAACACACGGTAATCGAAATCGTTATCCTTGGCAATCGCCACCTGATCGAAGTCCGATCCGGGAACGGTGTCCTGCAGGAAGTAACGAATCGTCTCTGTTGAAATCCTGAAAATATCCCGAATCGTGTTGAAGGCGGTGGTGGCAAACCGCACCGCCAATCTCGCCAGGTTGGTTGTCGCCTTGACTATCATCTTGAAGCCACGCTTCAACAGCGATGCGATCCAGCGGACAACGCGCTTGATGCCATCCCAGATACGGCTGGCCACTCTTTTTATCGCGTCCCAGGCCTGGGTGACTATGTTCTTGTCATCCTGCTCGACGATCTTGCTGTACACGTCCTCCGCACTGACCTCCCGCTCCCCCGCCCCCTGCTCGTCTTTGATTCGCTTGAGGTCGAAAAAAAACGGACCGTATATGCGCCAGTCCCAGGCCATATCCAGCCGGTCATCCGGAGCCGCCCGGCCTGCCTCCAGGTAGAAATCGTTCAATGCGTCGTATAGCGGATAACTGGCCCGAGCATAGCTGCGATCTCCCCGACGGGGTACATCCATTTTGAGGGTACCTGGACGAACCTCAAAACCCAGAAGCCACAGTTCGATCGACGTGCAGCAGGACACAAATCGCTCCACAACCTGCTGGAGTGATTTGCCTGCTTTGAGTCGTACATCGGCTAATCTGTCGTAGCGGTCACGGAGGCCACCGATGGAATCCGCCAGGCCGTCGGATATACGATCCTGATCGAACAGAAGTTCGTAGGTTGCCCTGAATGTAGACATCAGTTCAGCTCGCTCGGCCAATCCCAATGAAATCGCCACACTCCGAAACCGATTGGTTGCCTCCAACAGCCCAGCCACGTTGTCGGCATCTTCGCGCTCCAGCATCCCGAGCACGATCAATCGGGTTTTCAGAGCCCGGAGCAAAACCGGTCCGGCCTCGTCCCCAACCATCCAGCGGTCCAGATTGATCGGTGTTTCAAAGCCGACCAGTTCATCAAGCGCCGGCCAGGTCTCTTGTTCACCGGCAAAACCATCAACTTCCAGCCCGGCCTCGGTTTGAAAGGCTTTGATACCGGCCATCAGTACCGGTGTTACCGTATCAAGCTCAGTCTCGTTTCCATCGGCGTCCCAGTCGGGCATGTAGCCAAGCAGGGCCAGACGACGGTGGATGGTGGCCACTCGAGACCGCGCCACCTCGCTGTCTCGGAACGCCTGTTCGGTAGCCGCATGGTCATGGAGCACACGCGCCTGTCTGGCATCCTCGATCACCCTGCCGACAGCATCGGCCCGATCCAACGGGTCCATCTCAGCCATGTCCGGCAAGCGATATTCATCTAAGGTCGGCGGCACCGTTCTCTCTCCCCTAGAGCAGATCCTTCATGAACTCGCCAACAAAGGTGAACATTGCCTCACGCCATTTCATGCCGGCTTCAACAGCAGCGCTGTGCAGCCGGACCAGCTCATCGTTGGCATCCTGACTCACAAACAGGTCGTGATCACCATCGATCTTGATAACCGAGGCAGCCACCAGTTCCACTTTGATCTCGGCCGGTGCCTCGGCAACCACCGCCGCAAAGTCCAGTAACGAAACCTTCTTGCCGCCCATACTTCCTTGCTTTGTCGGCGGTGAGACTTTTCCACCTATGATTCCCGTAAACGTGTTGACCTGCAATTGAGACAGGTCTGTCATACCCTCCTCAATCTGCTGGCGGAGTTTCTTGAATGCGGACATAATCACTCTCCTGCTGGTATTGAAAACTATGCAACCTGATCAGTCTTGCCGCGCCGACGTCACCCCTGGGTGTTCGCGGCCCGAATTTCCTTGTACTTCTGCCAGTTGAACTCCTTGAGAAATTTGACCCCCGCTTCCACACCGAGCGCAAACAGATCCTTCTTTTCGTCGTTCGTCATGAAGAAGTTCAACCAGTGATGATCCCCGGTCTGGATGAACGTTACCAGTTTCCGATAATCCCGGTTGCGAATCAGGAAATCGTAGTCGGCACAATGGCGGGCGGCGTCAAAAACGGCTCCGCCGAGTTGCGCGATTTTCGTAATTGTGGTCGGTTTGGACCGGTCTACACCAAGCTTCGCCCCGAAGGTAGGCGCCGTCGGCACACCCGGTGCATGGAACAGGTCGATCGGGAAGTTGGACATAATCCCGCCGTCGACAAACAACACCTCGGCCGGTATCTCGCCGCGATAACTGGCCTTGTCATCCCATCGTTTTTTGGCGCGATCGTCATTGGGGATACCGCTCACTCGGAACGGGTGGAAAAACATGGGGACCGACATGGACGCACGAACGAAATTGGCGGGATTGACGGTATTGTGATTGCGCCAGTAGAGATCGGCCATATCAGGAAACACTACTTTCGTTTCGGTCGTAATATCCGCGGCGACCAGGGCCAGGCGGGCACCGTAGTCTCTTTTCGCAATCTTGTTTCCCGTTCGAGTCATGAGTTCAGGAGGTACCATCTGCTTTTTCAACCCGGCCACGGTATTGACACCCGCCCGCGACAGGCTCTCAGCCAGCCAGTCAAAAAAGGCCTGACCCGGGTTGAGTCCCAGATCATCTGAGATATTGTCGAGTACCTGCCATCCCTTCCACATGATTTTGGCAATCCCGGATCGCTCCACCAGAGCCTCACAGAAATCAACGGCATCCGTATCACCGTCCACAAACCGATTGATATTCAGGTCAGCCAGGATGTTCAGCGTTTTGATGCTTTTGGGTTCCTCCGGTTTTCCCAATCCGGCCAGCAGCAGCGCGTTGATCGCGCCGGCCGAGGTGCCGCCCACGCCCAAAAATCGAATACCCGCCTGTTCCAGGGCGTAGGTGTAGCCGACAAGGGCGATCCCCAGCACGCCTCCGCCTTCCATGACGAGGTCGACATACTGGCGCCCCCGGGCATCGATGATATCAGAGTACTCTTTGTTTTTGCACGACGCGTTGAGATCGTCGATGGCGGCGGCGACGCGTGAATACCTGGTGAAGTCGGTAACCTTCATGTTCTCTCCTCACTGATATCTCCCCGGTCCGGGCTGAGTTGCATCGGTCAGTCCGTATCAGACGACAGACCTGACGCGATCGGATTCTCTTGTGATTTGATGTGGCCGCTCAAAACCTAAGCGGCGTCGTGGACCCTGTCAATCTTTTCTTTGACCCTCCGATATTGCCGTCGCAATCAGTCGGCCGCTTGACCTCCGTCCCTGGCGCAATCCGGTGTGCAAAGATATTGTTGATTGTTGTGACCGGCGCAGCTACCGTTCACATGCACCTTGGGTCCGGGCAGTCACGGTACATTCAACACGCGGCACTCTATGCCGGAGGAGACAGGTCTGTGGAGCTATTCTCCGTCTCGGTTACGCTTTTCCTGATAATGGACCCCTTCGGCAATATACCGATCTTCCTTTCGGTGCTGGAACGGGTTCCTCCCGCGCGACGGCGGCGGGTGCTGGTTCGGGAATTGATTCTGGCCCTGGGCATTATCGCTCTGTTTATCCTGACCGGAAAATACGTAATGACCTTCCTGGGCCTGGGGCAGGAATCGGTGAGTATTGCCGGAGGCATCATCCTGTTCCTGATTGCGGTCCGCATGGTATTCCCTCGCCATGAGCCGGACACGACGGGCGGGGGACTCGACGGCGAGCCGCTGCTGGTACCGCTCGCCGTGCCGCTGATATCGGGACCGTCGGTTCTGGCCGCATTGCTCCTGTTTTCAACCGCCGGTGCCATCAACATGATCGATCTGTTTGCCGCGGCGGTGCTGGCCTGGCTGGGGACATTTGTGGTGCTGTTTTCCTCGACCTACCTGGCCGCGTTTTTGACTCGACGCGGCTTGATCGCGGTGGAACGCCTGATGGGCATGATCCTGGTGGCTCTTTCGGTCCAGATGTTCCTGGACGGTGTGAAGAGTTTCTTGAAATAAGCGCGAGACACCTACCCCGATTGTTCACGGGTCTGACGCACATGAAGAGCCGGCGCGGAACCGTCCTTGTCCTCCCCCATGTACAGCGTCACGTGCGGGAACGGAATCTCGATATTGCGCGCATCAAAAGCCTTCTTCAGACGGCGGTTGAACTCGCGCTTAACACGCCATTGTTTGATTGGTTTGGTTTTGGTGCGAGCCTTGACAATTACAGCCGAGTCCGCGAATTCGTCCAATCCGAGAATCTCAATCGGCTCCAGGATGTCGCGACCATACTCGGGATCGCGGCGCATATCCTCGTCCACTTCCCTGATCACTGCGATTACCTCATCGACATCTTCCCGATAGGAGACTCCGATGTTGAAGACGTACCGCGAGTACTCCTTGGTCATATTGGTGACGATATCGATTTGCCCGTTGCGAATGTAATGCACGTTGCCCGAAAAATCCCGCAGGACGGTCATGCGCAGGTTGACCCGTTCGACCACACCGTCCTTGCCGGCCGTCTGGACTACGTCGCCGACCCTGATCTGATCATCCAGTAAGATGAAAAAGCCGCTGATTATGTCCTGCACCAGGTGCTGTGCTCCAAAACCCAGGGCCAGTCCGGCAACACCGGCCGCGGCCAGAATCGGTCCGATGGATATGCCAAACTCACCCATAATCATCACCATGCCAAGCGATAACACGAGCGCAGTCAACACGTATCGCAAAAGGGAACTCAGCGTTTCAATTCGCTTGAGTGCCTCCCCCTCGGTCTCTCGTCGGGTGAAAGTCGCGATCAGACGGGCCGGAAGCACCCGTGCCAGACGCAGGGCTACAACACATAATATGATGATAACCAATACGCGCAGCCCCGAACTCAGCAGCCATTCGCCGATCAGACGCCACACCTCATGCAAGTCCATAATGCACTCCTAACACTTGACGGGCGAGGTCACTCCCTGCTCGCCAATCAGTACAAACTGCTACAGCCATTTTTTGCGTCGGAAAAACACCAGCAGACCACCACCGATAGCAAGAGCCATCCCCCAGAACATCAGGTATCCGTACTCAAATCCCGCTTCGGGCATGTTGAACGGATAGCTTTGGTCGAAGTTCATGCCGTACACACCGGCCAAAAACCCGAGAGGGATGAATATCGACGCAAATATGGTCAGAACCTTCATGATTTCATTCATCCGGTTGCTGATACCGGTGTGGTATAAGTCCAGCAGTCCCGAGACCATATCGCGGAAGGTTTCGACCGTGTCTATGACCTGGATCGTGTGCTCGTAGAGGTCCCGGATATACGGCTGTGTCGACTCCTTCACCAGCGGCGACTCCGTCCGCTCCAGTCCCCCGATCACCTCACGCAACGGCCAGACAGCCTTGCGCAGGGTCAGCAAGAGACGCTTCAGGTCGCGAATGGTGCCCAGGCTCTCCGGTCGCGGATATTCCTCCATCTCTTCTTCCAACGCCTCAATTCGCTCGCCCACGCTCTCCAGAATCACGAAATAGTTGTCCACCACGGCGTCGATAAGGGCATAAGCCAGATAGTCTGCCGACATAAATCGCACACGGGGAATTGTCCGACGCAACCGCTCTCGAACGGGCCCGAAGACGTCCTCGCCCACTTCCTGCAGCGAGAGAACCCAGCCGGGACCAAAGGCCACGGTCACCTGTTCCACCATGATCGTGTCATCTTCGCCGGGGTACAGCATCTTCAGCACGATAGCGATGAGTTCTGATGACTCCTCCAGTTTGGGGCGGTGGTTGGTATTCACTGCATCTTCGAGGAGGAGTGCGTGTATTCCCAGCTCCTCCCCCAGTTGCTGAACCAGGTCGGCATCATGAATGCCATCGATATTAATCCACGACACACCTTTCGGGCTGAGACCCGCCTTTATCCTCTCCAGACCGGCATCTTCCAGTTCCTGCAAGTCGGTCTCGGTATACTCAATGAGATGGATTCGTGCATCCTCGGTGCGTTCTTGCCCCACATACACCACACTGCCGGGCTTAAGACCTACTTCTTTTTTTGTCTCGCCGCTACCGTCACTCATGGTATCCAACCTCCTGCAATCCGTTAGCCGTTGGACGGGGATATGTCGACCGGCCGGCAACCGACCACACGCTGGTCTAACATGCGCCCAGTGGCACAGGAATAGCACGTAGTTTTTTTGGCGTTTTGTGACCGCAATATCCGTACTATGGTAGCGCCTGGCGGCCTGGCGACGTCTCGTTCTCAAATCTTGACAGGACGAATCGGGACGGCTATATACCACTGACCGACATGCGGTTCAGCACCGTTGGCCGCAATGGGTTCGGTCCGTTCAAACAAGGAAGACTGCCATCATGGAAACCAAATTCAAGAAGTCCACCGACTCCGAGCATACCATTAAGCTGGAATCCAGGATCGTGTCGGCCGCCTGGAAGGGCGGTCAGGCCCGGGCCGGCCGGCCTGCCGCCTTTGAGGTGCGAACCCTGTTTGTCGGCGACGGCGCACCGATCAAAATAACCGGCAAAAGCGACAAAGGTCTGAAACTTGGCAAACTCAAGCTCACCATGCTGGGCAACCGGTGTGCCGCGACCCTGGACATACCGGTCGATGCCGAACTGAACGATAAGGTATACTTTGAGTACGAATTGAGCAAAAACGATCTCGACGGCGAATCCAACCGCATCCCGGTTCAGCCCGTGGTCAGAGCTACGAATATGAAATGGAGCACAAAAGAGGCTCGCCGGGGGGATACCGTCACTCTTACGGCTGATGTTAGCGGACTGCGCGACCACACCGAGGTGACCGTAACCATTTACGAACACGATCAGGACAAGGCCCATGACAGGATAGTTGAGATTCCCGGCAAGATCATGGATCAGAAACTGGAAGTACAATGGGAGTATGAGTATCACGAGGATACCGATGACATCCCCACCCAGGTCGAGATGGATCGATACGGCGGCAAGTACCAGAACCCCGAGTACTTCTTCACGATCAAGACCGACGAAAGCGAGTTCGGCAAGGCCCAGGAATCCGGACTGCTGCTGTTCAAGGACTGGCTGGAGATTGAGTGCGAGGACGCCTACGGCGAGGTGGCGGCAGATGCGGACTACAAAGTCACGTTCGCCGATGGAACCGAGAAAACTGGTAAGCTCGATAGCCAGGGCAAAGCTACGGTAAAGGATGTCCCCCCGGGGGCGTGCGAAATCGAGGTTACGCCGGCGAAATCCGACAATGATGATACTCAGTCGGCATCGGGTACTCAATCGTGACGCTCAACGTCGCCACCGTACCCGATACGACAAGGCCCTGGAGGAAGTTTGAGTCCTGAATCGCAATCCGGCACCGGTGCCTCAGCAACTCGCGTGCGCACAGGCCTGAAACACAACGTCAAGGTTCCCCTTACCCCTCCCGATGCCTTCCGTTGCTCTCACTGGCTGGCGACCATGGCCTTCGTGCGAACCGAGCGCAGCCACAAGGGCAGCAAGTGGAGCTGGTTGAAAGCCAAATGGCACGGATTCGCCAAGTACCAGTGGAAGCACGAAAAAACCAAAATGTTCGGCGAGAAGGTATTCTCGCTGGGAGCCTCGGCGGCGGCGTCCGGCGCGGCGTTTGGTATCAGTACCGCCATCGGAGCCGCGGTTGGCGTAGCCGGCGGACCTGTTGGCATCGGTATCGGTGCGGCGGTGGGAGCCGTGGTGGGAGCCATTACGGCGGCCGTAACGATTACCGGCAGCCTGGTGGCGTCACATCTGCAGCACCGCAGCAGCCGAAAGCAAATCTATGACCGATTGACATCCTCCAAATACGACTACCGCGAGGAACTTGACAAAAGAGTCAAGTCGGACAAAAGCAATCCCCGGGGCCACTGGCACATCGTCGTGGAGGAAGGCGAGACACTGGATCAGATTGTCCAGCG
>JAHIVM010000112.1 GCA_018816665.1 Candidatus Zixiibacteriota bacterium | reverse complement strand
TTTGCCCGGTTTCCGGATCTGGAGCGACTGGCCGGACGGCTGGGGATTGGCAAGCTGAATCCGCGCCAGATGGCATCGCTTGGCGCCGGGCTGGAGATCGCCGGTCGAATAAAGGAGTTGTTGAAGGCCGCCCACAGTCCCGTGCTGCAGGAAATCGCGGGTAGTCTGCCGGTCTGTCCGGATGTCGTCGAGCGCATTGCCGCGGCGCTGGTCGAGAACCCCCCGCTGGTCTCCAACAAGGGTAATATCTTCCGACGAGGGTACTCGCAACGACTCGACGATCTCAATGATTCCATTCGCGATTCCCGGGCGTATATCGGATCGCTCCAGGAAACGGAGCGTCAGCGCACCGGTATCACCACGCTGAAGGTAGGTTTCAACAAGGTATTTGGTTACTACATTGAGATCACTCGGGCCAATGCGAAGGCCGTGCCGGAGTCATACATCCGCAAACAAACGCTCGTCAACGCCGAGCGGTATATCACCCCGGAACTGAAGGAGAAAGAGGAACTCATTCTCGCAGCCGAGGAGAAGATCAACGCCCTGGAGTCTGAACTGTACCAGGCGCTGATAGCATTCCTCAACGAGCGAATCAGCGAATTCATCTCCGCCGCAGACCGTCTGGCCGAGACCGACCTGATAGCCGCGCTGGCGGAACTGGCGGTAGAACGAGGCTACTGCCGGCCGGAGATTTTTGATGACGGCCGCCTGAACATCACCAACGGGCGCCACCCGGTGGTGGAGTCCGTACTGCCGACAGGCTCGTTTGTGGGGAATGATGTCTCCGTGCACAGCGACCGGGAACGTATCATCATCCTGACCGGACCAAACATGTCCGGCAAGTCGACGTATCTGCGGCAAATAGGTCTGATCGTCATCCTGGCGCAGATCGGCTCTTACGTCCCGGCCGACAAAGCCGAAATCGGCGTGGTCGACCGCGTGTTCACGCGTGTCGGCGCGATGGACAATCTGGCGGGGGGGCAGTCGACCTTCCTGGTGGAGATGGTCGAGACGGCCAACATACTCAACAATGCCGGCGCGCGTTCGCTGGTACTGCTGGATGAGGTGGGGCGGGGGACCTCGACTTTCGACGGACTCTCGGTGGCGTGGTCGGTGGTTGAATACATCAATGAGCACTGCGGCTCCCGCACGGTGTTTGCCACTCACTATCACGAACTGACCGGCATGGCTGAAATGTACGACCATATCAGGAACTACCAGGTTGCGGTCAAGAAGTGGGAGAATCGTGTCATCTTCCTGCACAAGATTATTGCCGGCGGGTGCGATGACTCCTACGGCATTGAAGTGGGACGGTTGGCCGGTTTGCCGCGACAGTCAATCCTGCGAGCCCGGCAGATTCTACGCCTGCTTGAATCAGGCAGGTTTAATCAGAGCGAATTGGGAAAGGGCATCTATCGCGAACGGGTGCAAACGAGTTTTTTTGACGCTGCGCCGTCGGAAATTGAAAAGCGAATCCGCGAGGCCGATCTCGATAACATGACTCCGCTCCAGGCCCTTGAGTTTCTGCAGAGCCTGAAGGAGGAACTCTCATGATTGCCGGACGTACTCGGCCCGACGGTCGACCGTGGATACGCCCCCTGCCTGAGCGTCTGATCAATAAGATTGCGGCCGGTGAAGTGGTTGAACGACCGGCCTCGGTAGTCAAGGAACTGGTGGAGAATTCGCTGGATGCGGGCGCCGACCAGGTGTCGATTGAGGTTGAGAACTCCGGCGTGCGACTGATCAAGATAGTCGACAACGGCTGCGGGATCGGCGCCGATCAAATCGAGATCGCATTTTCCCGCCACGCCACCTCCAAGATTTCGGACTTCAAGGATCTCGATCGCATTCTCTCCTACGGTTTCAGGGGAGAGGCTCTGCCATCGATAGCTTCGGTGTCGCGTCTGCGTATGGTCTCCCGCTTCGTCGGCGAGGACACGGGAACGGAGATCATTTTTGAGGGCGGCGTCCTGCAGTCAAAACGTCCGGTGGCCGCTCCGCCCGGCACTACGATTGAGGTTGAGAATCTCTTCTACAACACCCCGGCTCGCAGGAAATTCCTCAAGGCCGAATCGACCGAGGCCCGTCATGTGTCGCGGGTTGCCACGGCACTGGCCATCGGCCGCTATGATCGCGGGTTCAGCTACCGCACCAACAAGCGCAAAGTGTTTTCACTGCCGCCGGGTCAGGTTCTGGGGGAGCGGGTGACCGCACTGCTGTCACCGGGCAAGACATTTATCGCGATTACCGGCGAGCTGGGGCCTATCAGGGTAGAAGGTTTTGTGGGCATGCCGGACATGGCCATGAGTAATCGCAATGGCCTATACCTGTTCATCAACGGGCGGCTGATTCAATCGCCGAGTCTATCCCATGCCCTGGTCGCCGGCTACGGGGAACTTCTGCCGCGCGGCAACTTTCCCATCGGTGCCCTGCTGCTGACCATTGACCCCACCGAAATAGATGTCAACGTCCACCCGGCCAAAACCGAGGTACGCCTTTCGCGCGAACGCGACGTCCATGACGCCCTCTATCGTCTGGTGAAAGACACCCTGCGTGAACGGGGCGTTATACCGACTATGCCCCTGGGACGGGGAAACCGTCCCGACGTCGCACCGGAGGCATCCGACCGGCAATTGCGCTTCGCTACGCCGCCGGGAGGCACAACCCAATCCGATTACCGCATCCCCGGGGTGGAACAAC
>JAHIVM010000001.1 GCA_018816665.1 Candidatus Zixiibacteriota bacterium | reverse complement strand
GGATTCACTCACATAACCTACCGCATCGGCAAGCGCTGAGTGACAATCCGACGTTTCCGCCGGGCGGCCCCGCCGGCAACGGGACCGATTTGAACATTGAGGCGTGCCGGGATAACCTGCATGAAGGAGAGTTGCTATGTATAGGATGCTCATGGTACTGATTCTGGTTCTCATGTGTGCGGTTCCCTCGACCCGGGCGGTCCGCAATCTATATCACGGTCCAACCAGTGTCGACTACGATTCGGCTTCTAACCGCTACTTCATCCCCAATTTCACCAGTGGTCAGATTGTTGCGCTCGATGAATACAAGTCGCAAAGCTACTTCGCCGCCGGCCTGGATAGTGTCCTGGGTAATCATCTGGAAGGTAACATACTGTACGCAACCTACCACTACGGGGTCCGGGGTTTCGACATTACAACCGGCGAAACAGTTATGGATGTTGCCCTGCCTATCGCCGGGTATCACGACGGCATCACCGCCGATACCAGCGGTAATTTGTACGTGATCAATTCCCTGCAGAGAATATACAAAATACACATAGCGACGGAGGCGGTTTCCACGTTTGTCCAGGGGCAGTTGGGCGATGGTTTCGGTGAGGATATCACGTTCGATCCCCACCATAATCGATTGCTGGTTGTCTCCATGGACACCAACGATCCCATTCGCGGCGTGTGGGTTTCGGACTCAACCGTCCACACCGTGGTAGGAACCGAACTGGGACCGTTCAATGCTGTATGTATGGATGACAAACGGAACACGTATATCGGCCTCTTCAACGGTCAGGTCTGGCGCTTTGACAGCCTGTACACCTCCCCTCCCACGCTGGTCCTGACCTTTGCCGACGGTTGCGATCAGGTTGATTACAATACCAACGGCGATATTCTTGTCGATCCCCACTATGGCGCCTCCAGGATTGATTTTGCTTCACCGTTTATGGAGATGGACGCAAACACAACCTGGGGCCATGACTCGCTCACCGTAGCGTTCTCGGCCGCACCCCGCATGGGAATGAGTGCCGATGCGTGGTTGTGGGATTTTGGCGACGGTGACTCAGCCGCGGTGCAGTCGCCCACACATACGTACCACGGTGCAGGGACCTATGATGTCACCTGTCATATGACAGTTGGGTCGGAGGTGTTGTCGTACCGCCAGGAACACATGATTGCCGTGCTGGATGACTACCTGATTGGAAACGCGGTTGAGGGCAACTCCGGCGCAACAGTTGAAGTTGTGGTCGACGCAGTCAACACGATACCGTTGTATCTGCTCGAGATTCCGGTCGACTACTCGGGAGTCCTGGGATTGCGTTATCTGGGATACTCGACGGCGGGGTGCCGCACCGAAAACTTCGCGCTGACCGAAATAACGTATCATGATTCCGCGGCGGGCTTGATCGAATTCGCGCTGGATGTCGACGGTGGACTATCGTTGCCACCCGGCAGCGGACCGGTACTCAAACTGCAATTCCAGATTACGGCCGGAAGTCAGGGACAGACCGTGAACCCTGTGAGCCCGGGCGGCTTCCCCGATCACCAGCCCAGGTTCGAAGGGTTCAAGGCGAGTTATCAACCGGACCGTATCGAGGGGTCGGTCACGCTTATCGGGTGCTGTTATGGTGTGACGGGGAACATCGATGACGATCCGGAACAGAGTGTTGACGTTGGCGATCTGACTACACTGATCGACCACCTGTTTATCAGTTTCCCTGACCTTGCCTGTGTGCTGGAAGCGGATATTGCACCGGCGATCTCGGGTGGGGCACCGGACGGGACGGTTGATGTAGGTGATTTGACAGCCCTCATCGACCACCTGTTCATTACCTTCCCGGCGTTGCCGGCCTGCCCGTAACTTGCTGTCACACAGGACATTTCTGCTCTCAGGTCAGGCCCTGCGCGTAAGCCGCGCAGGGCCGTTCTCTACCCCTTTCTATGGTTCTTTGGCTGCACTCCCGGGAGAAAGCCGTCGTCGGTCCGGTTGACATAATCCGTCGCACACGATATCATAGGGCGAGCACACTATGACCTTTGCATCGAAGTGCCCTCGGGGCTCCGCCTTGGTCTCTGTTTTCGATGCCGGTTGTATCCATCCAGATTGAGTCTACATGTCCGATGGTGCATTCTGCTCACTAGTCTTGCCGGTTGAGGAGGTAGTCCACATGAAAAGGTCCTTTGTTGCGACGGTCAGGGTATTGGTACAGGTGGTTCTGGTTCTTGGGTTGAGCGGTGTGGCCCAGGTGCAAGGTGAAGCCGTGACCTATAGCTCGTACTTCGGTGGGGAGTTGGCTGACGGTGCCACCACCATCTGTACTGACAGAGACGGCAATATCGTGATAACCGGGTTGACTGAATCCACACCAGCAGAAGGCTTCCCAATTGTCGCAGCAGCAGACAGCACTATGGCTGGTGATCGAGACATATTTGTTACTAAGTTCGACGCCAACTGGCAGATTTTATTTTCGACTTATCTGGGGGGCAGTCATACGCACGACTACGGCAACGCGTTGGCGATCGATGAACTGGGTAATGTCATAGTTGCTGGCAAAGCGGAATCGGAGGACTTCCCTGTCGTCAATGCATACGACGCGACATTCCAGAATCGCGAGGCCATGATAACCAAGTATAGCGCAACTGGTCAACTAGTCTTCTCGACACTGCTGGGTGGCCCGGGTTACGAATCGATAGCCGGGGTTGCCACTGATGCAAACGGAGACATCTATGTTGTTGGTGTCTGTAGTGGCGGCGGACTGCCCGTTACGCCAGGAGCTTTTCAAACTACAGCCGGCGGTGGTGGCGACGCCTTCTTGTGCAAGATGAGTAGTGACGGAAGCGCGGTATTGTATTGTACTATGTTCGGCGGTTCGGCAGCAGACGAGGGATATGCGATCGCCCTGGACTCTGATGAGAATATCTATATCACCGGGACAACAAGTTCTGATCAATCCAGTTTTCCGCTCTTTAGCGCACTGGACAGTTCACTTGGTGGGGAACAGGACATTTTTGTCACAAAGTTCAGCCCGGATTTTGAACTGGTGTACTCTACATACCTCGGAGGTGACGAAGCGAACTACATCGCGAATTGGCAAGAAGACGTATTTTTGGACTTGGCAATCGACGCTGGCGGCCGGTTGTATGGATTCGGTGCCACCCGCTGTACTGATTATCCTCTAGTCAATCCACTGGACGGTTGGTTGGGCAGTGGAGCGGATGGTGTAATCACGATTCTCAGCGCGCAAGGAGACAGTATGCTTTTCAGCACCTATTGGGGAGGGGAATCACAGCTGGCTTATTTGGATGGTGGCGCGCTGGGCAGTGACGGTTCAATCTATACTACGGCGACAGCAGATTCACTGCTCTGCCCATGGCCCGTTCCTACAGGCGGTTCCCGAAGCCTTATCACGAAATTCGCACCCTTGGGGGCCAGTATTGAGTGGAGTACTTTCGTCGGCGGGTCTCCCATGAGCAGAGCCGGTGGCATCGCTATGTCACTGGACCGCCTTTATTTGTCTGGTTCGACATCTTCTCAGGATTTGCCTCTCGTAAACGCAAATGATTCCACTTTAGGAACATATGGGAACGATGCGTTTCTCACGGCAGTAGTGCCATGCCCTGACTCTGAGTGTGACTGGGTGTGCGATAGTGCCGACAACTGCCCCGAAATATACAACCCGGATCAGATAGATGCGGACGGCGACGGCTACGGCGATGTCTGCGATCAGGATGACACTGACTCAACCGTCTACCCCGGAGCTCCCGAACTCTGCGACGGTCTCGACAACGACGGTGCGGACGGTATCCCGGACGGCGAGATCGACAATGACGGTGACGGATATGTGGAATGTACTATCGATGCCGGCGGCTGGGATGGCGATCCAAACGTAATCGGGGGAGATGACTGCGACGACGGCAATCCTGATATCCACCCGCTGACTGTGTGGTACTACGACGCTGATGACGATGGCTGGGGCATTCCGGGGCCTGACTCACAGGTACAATGTGAACAACCATTGCACTACGCCCTTCAGTACCCTGACAACTGTCCGCTGGCATACAATCCGGACCAGGCAGACACTACTGACTTCGATGGTATCGGCAATGCCTGTGATGACGATTGGGATAACGACGGCGTTGCCAACATCGATGACAACTGCCCCTATGTCTACAACCTGCTCCAGGAAGACTTTGATGACGACGGAGCCGGCGATTCCTGTGACAACTGCCTTGAGGTTGCCAATTTCAGCCAGACGGAGTCCGATGGTGACGGCGTTGGTGACGCCTGCGATATGTGTGAAGGATATCCCGACAGCCTGGATCAGGACAGCGACGGCTGGCCGGATTCCTGTGATACCTGTCCTGAGGTTTTCGATACTACAAACGCTGACGTAGACGGCAATGGCATCGGTGACTGGTGCTGTTGCCAGGGTGACGGCGGCAGTGTGCAACTGGTCCCGGACTGCAGTTATGACGAACAGGGTGTGGACATTAGCGACCTGACCAACATGATCGACTATCTGTTCATCAACTTCACGCCTATCTGCTGCCCGCAGGAAGCCGATATCGATCCGGCTATCTCTGGAGGAGCACCCAACCGGGTAATTGACGTCGGCGACCTCACGGCGCTAATCGACCACCTATTCATCTCGTTTCCTGCGTTGCCGGCCTGCCCGTAAGTCCGTCAGACAGACGATAGTCCTCGATGATCGGGCCGACTCTTACTCCGAGTCGGCCCGGTTTTGTGACGGGGTTTCTTGACGCGCAGTCCCTGGAAGGGAACCGGGTGCCCGTAGTTCGCCCGGCAGGACTCAGGGCGGCGTCACGAGTCGTCGTGATTTGCGTGTGCCAACGCCTGGACGGTCAACTTGACGAGAATCCGGCAGTATCAGAAGCGCTGCGAACTGGAAACCGATTGCCAGAATGCGACATGCGTCTTACCTTGTGGTATTGCCGTCTTCGAATTGTCTTACGATGTACAAGTGCGAAACACACTCTTGATGTACCAGACCTTTGGTTGGGTGGGAGGTAGTATGCCTGGGATGTCGCGAATAGCAGTCGTAGTTTTCTTCACATTGATGTTGCCCCTTTCGATCTGCTCACAAACCTGGGAACAAACCAACGGGCCGTATGGCGGTACCGTGAATAGTCTGGCAGTTAACTCATCCGGATTCATCTTCGCTTCTACGAGTTTTGGCATGTTTCGCTCTTCTGACAGCGGTGAAACCTGGATACCGGTCAACAACGGCTTTGCAGCCGCCAATGTCTCGCTTCTTGCAATTAACTCCAGCGACGAGATATTTGCCAAGACTTACGATACGTTCTACAAGTCTACCGACAATGGCGATACCTGGATACCGATCAGTTTTGATCTTCCCGAAACCGATATCTCAGTCCTTGCCATAAACTCCGCCGGTGACATGTTTGCGGGAACGGGGAACAGTGGGGCCTATCGCTCGACGGACAGTGGCGCAACATGGACCCAGATCATCAACGGTCTGGATTCCATTCAGGTGTATGCACTTGCCTTCACTTCCGCCGGAGACATGTTCGCCGGCACCGAGGACGGTGTATATCGCTCGTCTGACAATGGTGATACCTGGACTGAGGTCAACAATGGTCTGACACTCAACAGCGTCACTACTCTTGTCATCAACGCAAGTGGCGACATTTTCGCCGGAACGCTGGGCGGTACCGGCATCTATCGTTCGTCGGATAACGGTGACAGCTGGACGCAAATCAACAATGGTTTAACTTCTACGTACATCGACGCGCTTGCCATCAACTCAAGCGGACATGTATTTGCCGGCAGTGCCCAGGAGGGCGGAATCTTCCGTACCGTTGACAATGGCGACACATGGACAGACGTGTCCGATGATCTGTCATACTATAAGCCATATGCTATTGTAATCGATTCCGGCAATCACCTGTATACTGGAACGAGCCTGGGCGGTGTCTTTCGGTCAACTGACAATGGTGACAGCTGGACGCAAATCAACGACGGGTTGACGGCCTATGAGATAGGATCTCTGCTCACTAATACCAGCGACGATATTTTTGCCGGAACACATGATGGCGTCTTTCGCTCAACGGATTCCGGCAACTCCTGGATACAGATCAACAACGGCTTGCCGACCATGGATATTTTTGTAAGAACGTTTGCTATCAACGCCAGTGGTGACGTGTTTGTGGGCATGTATGATGGCAATTTGTTTCGTTCTATCGACAACGGTGATACCTGGTCGCAGATCAACAGCGGCTTGAACTGTTCCGGCGTATGGTCGCTGGCCATCAACGCGGACGGGGACATCTTTGCCGGGACCCTGGGTGGCTACGGCGTATTTCGTTCGTCGGACAACGGCGATAGCTGGGTGCGGATTGACACCGGGTTGACAAACAAGAGTGTCTTCTCGCTGGCCATCAATTCCGCCGGAGAGATTTTTGCCGGTACCTGGGATGGCGTGTTTCGATCATCAGACAACGGGAACAACTGGAGCCAGGTGCAGACCGACACCTGGGTTCTCAGTCTTGTCATCAATGCCGCAGGCGACATCTTCGCCGCTTCCCGTAACGACGGTGTCTTTCGTTCAACAAACAACGGGAATAGCTGGGAGCTGATCGGCAATGGAACGACGGCATCGGTGTATTTCGACCTCTCGATCGGCTCCAGAGACGATATCTTCGTGGGTACCGATGCCGGCGTGTTTCATTCTGTTGACCATGGTGACTCCTGGGCGCAGACAAATGACAGTCTGCCCGCGTCTACTGTCGTTGCTCTTGCCGTCAACTCCAACGGTATCATCTATGCCGGTACGGCCGGTGCCGGCGTGTGCTCGCTTGAGTTTCCCTATGACGCTGACGGCGACGGCATCCCGGACGAGTCCGACAACTGCATCGCCGTGTACAATCCCCCCCAGGAGGACACGGACAGCGATCTGGTGGGTGACAGTTGCGATGTGTGCCCGGGCTATAATGACCTGGCCGATCTCGACGGTGATACCGTTCCCGACAGCTGCGACAACTGTCCGGCGGTTGGCAATCCGAGTCAGGATGATGCTGATGACGACGGTGTGGGGGATGCGTGCGACGTCCTGAAGGTTCTGTATGTGAATGCCGAGGGAACCGGCGATGCACCGACCATCCAGGCTGCTATTGACTCCTGCTCGAGTTCGGACACGATCTGGGTCGCGCCCGGGACTTATACCGGCGACGGCAACCGAGATATTGATTTCCACGGCAAATCTCTGGTACTCATATCCCAGCAGGGTGCTGATTCGACAATTATAGATTGTCAGGCGGATTCCCTGAATCCGCACAGGGCCTTCCTGTTTCTGACGGATGAAGACAGTATGGCAGTGCTTTCCGGCTTCACTGTCACTCATGGTGTAGCCGTGAAGCAGCCTGAGTACGAGTGGCCCCTGGGTGGCGGCGTACTGATCGTCAGTTCATCGCCGACAATCGAGTACTGCATTTTCGTAGGCAATCAGGTATTTGAATTCGACGCCAGCGGGGGGGGAGTGTGTTGCTTTGACACAGCCGCACCGATCATCCGTGACTGCCGCTTTGAGAACAATACGGCCGGCTGGGGGGGCGGGCTGGAAGTCGCTCGGGGCAGTACCCCCAGGATAACCGACTGTGTGTTCGCCTACAACCTGGGTAGATCGATTGAAGGTGGTGGCGCAGGCTCGGGGGGCATCGACATTTGGGAGGATTGTGCACCCCGTATTGAGCGTTGCTCGCTCCTGAACAACACGGCCGACGCCGGCCCGGGCGGGGGAGCGAATGCTCTGGGTGGGGCGGTCTATTTGGGCGATAGTTCCTCGGCCGAGTTCATCGACTGCGTGTTTCTGGGTAATGCATGCCTAAATGGTTCGTCTTCAAACTGGGGGGGAGCTGTGATGCTCAACGTTAGTGTGCCCGCTACTACCTTCACCGGTTGCGTGTTTGAGGGTAATGCCAGTGTCGATGATGTATCGT
>JAHIVM010000111.1 GCA_018816665.1 Candidatus Zixiibacteriota bacterium | reverse complement strand
CGCCACCAGCCGTAAGCTGGCTGATCTGTGCCGACAGAAGTTCATCGGCGAGGCCCCGGTCAATCTGCTGTTTTGTATCGACTGGCGCCGCATCCATCGCTGGGCCAAAATCGACTGCGCCCCCTACAGCGCCAACCATGCGTTTCGCCACTTCTGGATCTCTTTCCAGGACACGATCATCGCCGCGCAGAACATCTGCACGGCCGCGGACGCGCACGGATTGGGCTCCGTGTACATCGGGACGGTCATGGATCTGATCCCCCAGATGGTGGATATGTTCACACTACCTCGGGAGGTGATGCCGGTGGTCCTGCTGTGCCTGGGGTACCCTGAGGGGTCACCGTTGCCGCGACGGAAACTCGGACCGGATGTGGTCGTGCACCACGAGACCTACCAGGATCTGTCTGACGACGTGTTGCGCGACGCCTTCTCGGCCAAGTACCCCGATTGGCAAAAAGCCGTTGATGACCGTCGTTTGGAATCGATACAGGAGGTTTGCACTACCGTTCACGGCCCGGAGTTTGCCGATCAATGCCTGGCCCGAATCCGTGAGCAGGGATACATCAACATGGTCCAGAACTACTTCGGCCTGCACTACGTCGCCGACGGTATGCCACAAAACAACGAGGACTTCGTGAAACTCATCGTCGACCGCGGGTTCACCTGGTTCACCAAAACCGAGTTCCCCATTGCCAGAGCGGACTGAACATCCCGGCGGCCAGGCACAAAACGGTTTTTTTTGCCCACGTTAGTGTGTACATTGGGGTAAAGAAGATTCGGCCGGATACTGTGTGCGACCCCGGACACCGTGCCGGCCCGCAGCAGAGGAGAATCTTGCCATGGCACGAGTAGCAATCGTCGGGTGTAAACGGATTCAGGATCAACTGTGCATTGCCTGCGCCAAGTGTCTCAAGGCCATGCGTACGCGTGAGGGCGAGTTCGCCCGGTACAGGGACGACGATGACCTTCAATTGGTCGCCCTGGGTGACTGCGGAGACTGCCCGGGGCTCATCATGCCCAAGCTCACGCTCATGAAAGAGATCAACGGGATGCTTGATTCCGATTTTGATATCATCCACCTGGGGACATGCGTGGTCAAAGCCAAAAACACGGGCAAGTGCCCGCTCGACTTTGACAAAATCGCCGCCCTGGTCAAAGACAACATGGGCAAGGAAGTTGTCGTGGGGACACACAACTACTGATCCCCCGGGGCCCGGGCTCGGCACAGCCTGGAGCTGAATCACGAAAAAACCCGGGGGCCGAAGCCGCCGGGTTTTTTTCTGTGTGCTTCAGACCATGTCTATCATCCGTACGGATACATGCCTCTTTTGATCGTCTCCAGCGAGTCCAGAATCTCGTTGTGCTTGTTCTCGTCAACAAGAAGATATTGCAGCAGGTATTCCTGCACGACCATCTTCTTGCCTTTCAAGGCCTTCAGGGCGGCATTGGCAAACTCAACTGTCTTCTTTTCGAGCGCAATGTGCTTCTCGATCATGTCCCAGACCTCCACGAGTTCATCGGGATTGAGAGTGAGGGTCTTGGATTCCAGGCTGTCGGCAATCAACTCCTGCACGCGGTAATGCATCTGTGAGTCACGCTGAATAATCTCCATCACCAGGCGAATGATCGGATTGTCTGTCTTCTCCATCACCTTGCCGGTGGAGACAACCGATGCGTTCTCGATTTTCTGCCATTGGCGCATGTTGTCAATAATTGATTCCTGGATTTCTTTTGTCGACATGTCGGTTACCTCCCAACAATTGTGTCTGTTGTATCACTCATGTTATCGTATTTACTTGTGTATAATTCCCGTCCGCAGGCAAAGGTTCCCCTTAAAGACCAAGATGGTGAAAAATGTCTGGTTTGCGACTACAGCCCGGAGCGGTGATGTTCTCGGTGCACCCGCTACCTGGCCGGTAAGGCGACTATTGAGTCTGCAACGGCGGGTGCCCCGGCCCGCGTCCGCAACAGGCGCACACCTGCCTCCAATTCGGCCATGTGTTCGACCTCGGAGTACAGCAGCGGGGAAGCATCGATATCGTTGGCCTGATTGTGGCGCAGCACCTCCCCACAGACGCCCGGGGGAGCGTACCCCGATGCAAAAAAAAGGGCCATACCGGTGAGCAGTAGTGCCCCGCCGATGAACCGAGCCCAGGCGCATCCTCGCGATATGTTTCCGGTTTGCTCTTTCATTTCGGGCATCAGATCGAATTCGGGAATAATACCATGAAGGCCAGCCAGGCCACAAACAGCGTCAGGCCAAGGTTAAATGATTGCCCGGCAACATACAGCAACATCGGCTTGCCCCCTTCCATCCGGCTCATGAGATCCTTGAAGTTGGATTCAAGGCCGATCGAGGTAAACGCCAGACAGAAAAACCAGCCGCGCAGAACCTTGGTCACCGGATCAATGTACCGTGATTCCACTGCACCAACGTCACCGTTCAGCCAGGGAATCACCCCAAAGGAGAACAGCAGCGACGCCCCCACAAAGCCCAGCACAAACTTCGGAAAACGATACCAGATTTCCATGGCATTGGGTTTGGCAGCCCCGGGTGTACGCTCCACTGACGTTATCCAGTACACGGCCACGCAGAAGGCCAGCAGGCCGATCAGGATGTTCTGTATCATCTTGACTACGGCGGCCACCTGTTCCGCCTCGGGCCCCAGCATCGATCCGGCGGCAACGACCGCCCCGGTGGAGTCGATAGTTCCCCCCATCCAGGCGGCCCCAAGAATGGCGTTCATACCTATGAATTTGATAAACAGGGGCATAAAAAACATCATGAGGACCGTGAAAATCAGGGTCATTCCTACACCCAGGGTGAGATCCTCTTTCTTGGCCCGACAGGCCGCCGAGGCCGCTATGGCCGCCGACACACCGCACACGGAAGTAGCTGCGGCAATGATCATGACCAGGTGCTTGTTGCGCATCTTCAGCCAGCGCGTTCCGAAGTGCCACATGAATATCACCACCACCGGCGTCACAATCCAGGCCACCATCAATCCGGGGGGACCCAGGGACAGAATCTTCTTGAACAGAACCTCGGCACCGAGCAGCACCAGCCCGGTCTTGATGAACATCTCTGTTTTTGCACCGGACAGGAGCCACCGGGGAGTGCCGACGGTATTCGAAATCAGCAGCCCAACCAGAAGAGCCCACATGGCATATGACAGTCCCCAGTACTTTATGTTGGTCTGGTTGGCAATCCAGTAGGCCAGGCACGAAAGCACGAACACGCCCGCAAAACCGGCCAGGTAGCGGGAGAGCTTTTCTGTTTTCATGAAAGCGG
>JAHIVM010000110.1 GCA_018816665.1 Candidatus Zixiibacteriota bacterium | reverse complement strand
TGGTTGAGGTACATCTCCAGGATTTCATCCTTGGAGTATGTCCGTTCCAGCTTCACCGCCGTGAGGGCCTCGGCTATCTTCCGGCGAAAAGTCTTCTCGGTGGTCAGAAAGAGCATTCGGGCCACCTGCTGGGTGATGGTCGACGCTCCCGCCCGCGTGACATCAAACGTAAGCAGATTCCCGGTCATCACCACGATCAACCGTCGGAGATTGATCCCCCAATGGTCGTAAAACTCCTGATCCTCGACCGCCATCAGCATCTGCCGCAGGTGCTCGGGCATCTCCCTGAGGGGGGTCAGGACCCGATTTTCGGAATAGAACTCACGCAGCAGGGCGCCGTTGCGATCATAAATTTTTGTGTTGAGCCGGGGTTCAATGTTGTGCAGTTGCTCAAATGACGGCAGATCGTTCTGATAGATGCCATAGACCTGCAGACTCAGAACCAGACCCAGAATAATCAGCAGGAGGGCCAGGACAATGAGCGAGTTTCGCAGCCGTTTGGTATTGCGATGCGGGCGAAAAACCGACGTATTTCCCAGTGTTGCCATAGAAGGATATGTATTAATCCGTTAACGACTTAGTCAAGATTAAAAGCTGCCGCCTTTTGTGTTTGAAAACCCCTGTGCAATATACTATCCTCTTATACTCTTCCGGGACTGATTAGGATCGTAAAGGGTGTAATAGAACGCGCCCGGCGACCGATAGTTGGTATCAGGGGAGTACAACTCGCAGGAGAATACGTTGGAGAACACCATCTTAGACAGTCTGACCGATGCCGAAAAGAAGGAACTGACCCGTCAGTGGGAGCTGATTGCCCGGGGTACCGTGGATTTGCTGCCCGAGGTCGAAATGAGGGCCAAACTGGCCCGATCCATCCGGGAAAACAAGCCTCTCAGGGTCAAGCAGGGCTTTGACCCGACATCCCCCGATATCCATCTGGGCCATACGGTTGGTATGCGCAAACTCCGTCAGTTTCAGGATCTCGGCCATCAGATTATCCTGATTGTGGGCGACTACACGGCCATGGTGGGAGATCCCTCCGGGCGTTCCGCCACTCGCCCCCAACTCGAGTACGATGAGATCATGAAACACGCGGAGACCTACCAGGAGCAGTTTTTTAAGGTGCTGGACAAAACCAATACTGAGGTGGTGTTTAACGGCGACTGGTTCAAGAAGATGACCTTCCTGGAAATCATGGGGTTGACCTCCAAATATACGGTTGCCCGCCTGCTGGAACGGGATGATTTCTCCAAGCGAATGAAAGATAACGCCCCAATTTCCCTGCACGAGCTGCTGTATCCCCTCATGCAGGCCTATGATTCGGTTGCAATCCGGGCCGATGTTGAACTGGGCGCCACCGAGCAGACGTTCAACCTGCTGGCCGGACGGACAATCCAGGAGGCCTACGGCCAGGAACCGCAATGCGTTCTGACACTGCCGATTCTGGTTGGTCTCGACGGTGAGAAGAAGATGTCCAAATCGCTGGGGAACTACATTGGAATTGACGAGCCACCCAAAGAGATTTTCGGCAAGGCCATGTCAATTCCGGATAATCTCATATACCAGTATTTTGAACTGGCCACGGATGTCACTATTGACGACCTGGCGGACATAGAAAAACGTCTCAAACAGCCCGACATCAATCCCATGGGTATCAAAAAAGAACTGGGAGAGACCCTGGTTGACATGTATAACCCCAAAGGCTCCGGTCGGGCGGCGCGCAAAGAGTTTGAACGCGTATTCTCCAAAGGCCAGCTTCCCGACGACATGCCGGAAATTGATGCCGCCGGATTGGCTGAACTGGATCTGGATCCGAAAGCGGTGTACCTGGTGCATCTGATTGCCAAAACCAACATGAGCAAATCAAACGGCGAGGCGCGCCGGCTGATCCAGGCAGGCAGTGTCAGCATCAACGACGAAAAGGTCACTGATGTCGACTATGAGTTTGCACTCGATCAGGAATTGGTCCTGAAAGTGGGAAAGCGACGGTATTTGCGCCTGAAGACGGCCTGATCTGCAACTTTTGGCGACCTCTGGCACTACACAATATATGCGGACCAACGTAAGACACATACCCGAATCACTGATTTCGACAACGATTGCTGTCCTGCTGACCCTGGCGACAATGATTTTGCTGTCCGGATGTGGCGGCAAGAGTTCGGTCGCGATGTCTCCTGCCGGTGAGGAGCGTCTTTCCACGGAGGGGAGAGAAACCAAAGCCCTTGACGGCTCGGTGGTGCACGTGGATCAGGCTGATCGGGCACCGGTGGAGCCCTTTGACCGCTACGCTTTCCGCCACTTCGAAAACGCCCTGCTCCAGGAAATGATAGGGGACTTTCACGGGGCGGCCGAAAGCTATCGACGGGTTCTGACCTACTATCCGCACTCGCACGAAGTTGGCGTCTACTATGCCGAGACTTTGATGCGGCTCGGCTATCCCGAAAAAGCACTGGTGGTCCTGGATAGCGTCAGACCTCAGGACGAAGACGTTTTGTACCTGAAGGCCGGCTGTTATCGGGCGGTCAACGATGTCGATGGGGCAAAAAACGCATATCTTGAGCTGGTAAAACTTGATCCTCAGCAGATAAACGCCCTGGCGTTTCTGGCCAATCATTATCAACGTCGCAACGATATCGACTCCACTCTTTGGGCGTATCGCCTGCTGGTCAAGGCGGGTGAATCTGATCCCCGGATGCTCAACCAGTTGGGCCGAATGCTGGAACAGACTGGCCGGGTGGACGAGGCCAAAGAGGTGCTCTGGATGGCTGTGCGGGCAACGCCGATTCCGCACCCGCTTTCAGTCGCCACGCTCGGCGAGTTGTATGATTCTCGGGGTCAGAGTGATTCGGCCGAGATGGTATTTCAACTGGGACTTGAAGCCAGTCCGGACAACATTCTTCTGCACAGGGAATTAGCTCGACTCTATTTCGTCCAGGACTCGACCCTCAAGGCGCTGCCGCATATGCGGGCGGTTGCCGAACTGTCGCCGACCGATACCGATGCGGCCCGTAGATTGGGGATTGTCTACTTCAGTCTGGATTCTCTGGTACAGGCCGATTCTGTTCTGACTGCCCTGGTGCAGTCCGGCGATGTCGACGCCCGCAACCATTTCTACCTGGGCCGGATAGCCGTATTGCAAGAAGAATACGAGCGTGCCCGCGATGAGTTTATCGTTCAGAGCGAACTGGCAGAATCAAGTGTGGACAGCTGGATCGATCTGGGCTTTGCCTACCGACAACTGGACGCCCCGGAGGAAGAGTCCGCCGCCTACATGCGCGGTCTTGAGAAGATGCGCGATGAGGACAGTGCCATCAAATTGCTGTTTGCGCTCGGTACACTCCTGGAGCGTACCCAGAAGATCGACTCAGCGGTGACAGTGTTTGAGGAGATCATCAAGCACAATCCCGATGAGCACCAGGCATTGAACTACCTCGGATACACGCTGGCCGACAATGACCTTCGCCTGGAGTATGCTCACGAGCTGATTTCGCGGGCCATTGAACTGGAACCGGATAATGCCGCCTATCTCGACAGCTACGGCTGGGTACAGTTCAAGCGGGGCGAGCTGGACGACGCGGTCACGTATTTGCGTCGGGCCGCAACGCTTGACAATGACCCCGTAATTCTCGATCATCTGGGGGATGCGCTGTCCGCAACCGGCGAGCAACAGGAAGCGCGCCTGTGGTGGCAGCGCGCGTTGGAATTGCAGCCGGACAATCAAACCCTGAAGGAGAAGCTGAATCGTTGAACCGGCTCGTCAGCAGCTCGCAGTGGCCGCGATATCTCGCCGTCCTGATCCCATTGATCATATTTCTCAGTTGTGCCGAAATCAAGCCGCCGCCCGGGGGAGAGGTTGATCGTACCGGTCCCGTGTTTGTGGAATCTGAACCGGCCAACGGCGCAGTAGGGGTCGCACCATCTGACAGGATTATCATCCGCTTCTCCGAGGAGCTCCAGGCTCCCGACAACAAGCGAATCGTGTATATTTCGCCGCGTTCGGATGAGGCGCCGCGCATCAAGTTCAAGGGTGACCGGATTATCATCACCACCAATGAAGTCTTCAGGGACAACCAGACGTACATTGTCTCGGTGGGGACCGATGTTCAGGATTATCGCCGCAACCGCCTCGACAGCGCCGTCACCATAGCCTTTTCAACCGGCGACCGTATCGACACCGGCGTGGTGGCGGGAACCGTCCTGCGAGCCATGACGGCGGCAGGCGGTTTGATGGTGGGGCTTTACAACAGTGAGCGGATTACGGATTCTGTGACGTGGGACTCACTGTACCCCGACTATGTCACCTCCACAGGTACAAAGGGGGAATTCAAGTTTCAGTATCTTCCCGACGCTGACTATCGCCTTGTCGCATTCCAGGACAAAAACCGAAGCGAACGTCTCAACCCCACGCGCGAGGATTTCGCCGTCTCGGACAGACCGATTCGAGTCGGGGGAGAACTGGGGATCGACCATCTCACTCTCGGTCTGACCCATTACGATACGCTGCCGGCACAAATCCTGTCGGTTAGTCGGACTCCCGATAACCTGGTTCGTCTGCGCATGAGTAAGCCGGTGCCTACCGACTTTCTTGCAGCCAACCCCAGCAGTCTGCTGCTGCACTCCATGGAAGACAGCCTGCGAACCTATCCCGCCTCAGCGATTCTGGAGTGGGACAAGCCGACCACCGACATCCTGACCGCCCAGGTGGAGAATCTGCCCCAGGGAGCCTATTCGATCGTGCTGGCCTACGATCTGACCCTGCCGGAAATCCGTTTTGACAGCACCAATCTCATGTTGGCCGAGGACAAAACCGGCCCGGCGATAACCGCGTTCACTCCTGATGCTCAGCCGCAATTCCTCGAAGAGGTCAAGATATCCCTGACCTTCTCGGAACCGATCGATACCGCCGCCATAACCGACCAGACCATGGTCCTGTGGGGCGCGGACAGCACCCTAGTGCCTTTGGTGCTGAACTGGACCGACGCTTTTCATCTGGCCCTGATGCCCGATGAACTTCTGCCCGGTACTCGCTACTCCCTGGGAGTCACCGAGTTTGAGATACGCGACATGGCCGGCAATGCGCTCGGAGATTCATTGCGGTCGTATGCGTTCACTATTCTCGATGCTGATTCACTTGGCTCCGTGACCGGCGAAGTTGATATTCAGGTGGCCGGTAAGGACGGTGATCCCCTGGTGCTGACGTTCTCCGATAGTGAAGCGCGACGCTCGTATACGCTCCATGTCGATGGTCGGCAGTTCAACAAAGAACTGCCGCCCGGCCGGTACCTGATCACCGGTTTTGTCGACTCCGACCTCGACGGTCAGTGGTCACTCGGCGGTCTGTTTCCGTTTTCGTTCGGAGAAACGTATATCTCACATCCCGACACGGTCGCCGTGCGAGCCCGCTTTGAGACGGCGGGAGTGACTATCACCGTTCCCTGACACACCCTGGAAAACAGACAAAAAGAAAAGGCGGGATCCAGATCCCGCCTTCAGTCTTGTTATGCCCGTACAGGTCTAGAGTGAACCCCAGACATTGAGTACAACGCGGCGGTTCTTCGATGCAGCCTGACGTTCGTCGGGCAGCGACACCGGTTTCTCTTCGCCGTAAGAGAGCGTAAACATACGATACAGGGAGATACCAAACCGGTCGGCCAGGTAACGCTTGGCGGCATTGGCCCGCTTCTCACCCAGGAGAAGGTTGTACTTGGCGGTACCGCTGGCATCGGTGTGACCAACAACTTCCAGCAAAGCGCCGGGGTGCTGTTCCAGCTTCTCGCCGGCTTCGTTCAGAATCGAGGCGGCAACATCATCGATGCTTGCGGCATCGTAGCCGAAATTGATCTCGCCCGACCAGATAACCTGGTAGTTTTCAAAACCTTTGGCCTTGTTGATGGCCAGGTCGGCTTTTTCACCCAGCTGTTTGCTCAATGCCTGCAGCTTGGCTACTTCCGTGGCATTGGCATCAGCCTGACTTTTCACATTGGCCAACTGAGCGCCTGTCCGGGCTTCCGATGCGGAAATCTGCTCGGAGACGTAATCCTTGTTTACGCCGCAACCGGAAAGCATCACCAGCAGAGCCAGGCAACCGGTAATCAACAGCTTTTTCATCCAACAGTCCTTTCTCAAAACGCATTCCGTACGTTGTTTTTTAGCCAGTAAGTGCAGATGCTAGCCGCAGATCGCGCCCAAAGCAAGCAAAAAATGTGGCCCATCTCAACTACTGCTTTATAGCACCGGCAGTTATCCCTGATACTATTTGACGTTGCGTAAATAAAAACACCACCAGCACCGGTACCACCGCAACTGTAGATCCGGCCATAAGATGCTGCCAATCAACGGCCTGATGCCCCTGCAACAGCGCCAGGGCCACCGGCAGTGTCCGCAGTGAGTCCGATGACGTCAGGACGAAGGGGAACAGGAACGAATTCCAGTTCGTGAAAAAGACCTGAATAGCCAGTACTGCCAGAGCAGGCTTGCACATCGGCATAACCACGCGAAAGAGGATACGAAACTCCCCGGCACCATCGATTCGGGCTGCTTCCTCCATTCCGGGCGGAATCGACTCTATATATTGTTTTACCAGAAAGATGCCGATCGGGTTCACCAGCCAGGGCAGAACCAGCGCCCAATAAGTATCGTACATACCCGTTTTCAAACAAAGCAGATACAAAGGTATGATGATGATGTGAGCAGGAATCATCAGCACCAGAATCACACTGGCAAACAAGAACCGGTTGGTGAGCGTGCGATATCGCGCCAGGGCATAGGCCACCATGAAGCAAAACAGGATGTTTCCAC
>JAHIVM010000109.1 GCA_018816665.1 Candidatus Zixiibacteriota bacterium | reverse complement strand
CGAAACGGCGGAAAAAGCGCCTTCCACGAACCGTCGGAGCATACCCTTTTTCACCGAGACGATGGGCGACCTGTATCTGGCCCAGGGGCATTCGCGCCTGGCGGCCGAGGTGTTTCGCCATCTGATTGATCAGAATGATAATCCCCGCCTGGCAGACAAGCTGATGCAGGCCGAGGGAAAGACAAAAGAGAGGGAACACTGATTATGTCGACAAAACGAATCAATGCCCTGCGAGCCGGTATCGCGGCCGCAAATCTGGACGGCTACATTGTTACCGACATGAAACAGATTCGCTATCTGACCGGCTTCTCCGGTTCGGCGGGAATCCTGGTAATTGACACCAAAAGGGCAGATTTTTTCACCGATTCCCGGTATACTATCCAGGCCCGCAAGGAAGTTAAAGGCGCCCGTGTCAACTCCATCAAAAGCAGCGCCCTGACCTGCCTCAAGGACTTTCCGAAACTGAACCGCCGTAATTTCCGCTACGGGTTTTGCGGCGAAGCCCTGACCGTCACCGGCAGCAAGCACCTGCAGAGCACCGTGCCGGACAGCCTGCTGATCCCGGCCGATGACCTGGTGGCCGAACTCGGCTGGGTGAAGGAACCCGAGGAACTGGTGTCGATCAAGAAAGCGGTCGAGATATCGGATACCGCCTTCGAGCGGATTCTCAATCTTGTGACGCCGGGTGTGCGCGAACGTGAGTTGGCCGCCGAGCTTGAGTACCAGATGACGATGCTCGGGTCCGAGGGACCGGCTTTCGAATCCATCGTGGCCTCCGGGTATCGCTCGGCCATGCCGCACGGAGTTGCCTCGGACAAAAAGGTCCGTAAGGGAGATTTTGTGACTTTTGATTTCGGCGCGCTGGTTGATGGCTACTGTTCCGATATCACCCGCACGGTGGTGGTGGGGAAGGCCGATGCCAAGCAGAAGAAGATCTACAATATCGTGCTGAAGGCGCATTTGGCGGGTATTCGCAAAATCAAGCCAGGGGTGACCGGTGTTGCGGTCGACGCCGCCTGTCGCAATCTGATCGCCAAGGCCGGTTACGGGAAGTATTTCGGTCACGGTACCGGTCACGGTATTTCGCTCGAAGTCCATAGCGGGCCGCGTCTTTCGCCGCTTTCTGACAACAAGCTGAAACCTAATAACGTGGTGACGGTTGAACCGGGTATATATATCACCGGCTGGGGCGGAGTGCGGATCGAGGATGACGTTTTGGTGACTCGAACCGGTGCCAAACCGCTGAACCGGGCCGAAAAAAAATTGTTGGAACTGTAGTCCGAAAGGGCTATTCTAGGTCGCCAACGAAGAACAAGTGCACGACAAACAGTCCGGCTCCGTCAGGGGCCGTTACTGGTCTGTGAGGTTTCTAGATGAACGAAGCGTATATTCAGAAGCTGATTCGTCTTGTCGAGGATTCGAATATTGCGTCCCTTGAGGTCTCCCGCTGGGGACAAAAGATAAAGATTCAAGCCAAAGGTGAGGCCCATTCCAACGGTCATGGCTCGGTTGTCGGCGCCGCCCCGGCGGTGGCTGCCCCGGTTGCTTCGGCCGCACCTGCTCCTTCCTCTCCCGCCCCGGTTGAGGCCGCGGCTCCATCTGCCGATACAAGCAGTAACCTGGTGGAGATTAAATCTCCCATGGTCGGCACGTTTTACGCCGCTCCGGCGCCCGATGCCGACCCGTATGTCTCTATGAATGAACGGATTACCGTCGGACAGGTAGTGTGCATCGTAGAGGCCATGAAACTGATGAACGAAATCGAGTCGGAAGTCAGTGGACGGGTTGCTGAAATCCTTGCCGAAAACGGCAAGCCGGTAGAATTCGGCCAG
The DNA here is from genome assembly GCA_018816665.1 of Candidatus Zixiibacteriota bacterium. Taxonomy (GTDB): domain Bacteria; phylum Zixibacteria; class MSB-5A5; order GN15; family FEB-12; genus JAHIVM01. The sequence continues at coordinate 1,321 of JAHIVM010000109.1, read as the reverse complement.
GTGCTCTACCGTATCGATCCGAACGGCTGATCGACTCCTTCGGGAAAGGGAGTTCCATGACTCTCAAACAGATGTTGGTTGAGATGCTTAATCGTAAAGCATCCGACCTTCACATTCGTGTCGGTATTCGCCCCAATCTGCGCGTCAACGGCACCCTGGAGCAGATTGCCACCGATCCGGTGACAATCGACCAGATGGACCAGACTATCAAACAGATTCTCAACGAAACCCAGCGCGAACGCTTTTTCCGCAAGAACGAGATGGATCTGGCCCTCTCCGTGGCCAAACTCGGGCGTTTCCGTATCAACATGTTCCGTCAGCGCGGTACCGCCGGTATCGCCATCCGTGCCGTCAACACCAGTGTGCCGTCGTTTGCGGATCTCAACCTGCCCGCGACTATCAAAAATCTGTCAGAAAAACGTCGCGGCCTGATTGTCATCACGGGGACCACCGGTTCGGGCAAGTCCACCACCCTGGCCTCGATTATCGAGGAGATGAATGCCAACACGCCGTTGAACATTCTGACGGTTGAGGACCCGATCGAGTATATCTATCGCGACAAAAAGTCCATTATCTCACAGCGCGAAGTAGGCGGTGATACCGAGTCGTTCAGCGCCGCGCTGCGTCACGCGTTTCGGCAGGATCCCGATGTCATCCTCATCGGTGAGGTACGAGATCTGGAGACGATGTCGATTGCCCTGACGGCTGCCGACACCGGTCACCTGGTGCTGACCTCGCTGCATACCTTGAACGCGGTGGAGACGATCACCCGTATTATTTCGTTTTTCCCGCCCCACCAGCATCAGCAAATTCGTCTGCTGCTGGGCGGTACTTTGCAGGCGATCGTGTGTCAGCGCCTGCTGGCCCGCAGTGACACCCCCGGACGAGTCCCGGCGCTGGAGATCATGGTGAACTCGGGTGCTATCCGCGAATGTATCATGGACCCCGACAAGACGGTGGACATTCCGGAATTGCTCGAAACGGGCGGTATCTCCTACGGCATGCAAACCTTCGATCAGGCAATCATGAAGCTGTACAAACATGGCATGATATCGTTTGAGGAGGCCATGACGAACGCGACTAACCCGGATGACTTTGACCTTCGGCTCAAGGGTATCACCGGTGCGGCGGACCGCTGGGACGATGACAAGAAGACTACCGATGGTTCCAGTATTGACAGTGGTGCCAAAAAGCAGTCGAGAGATTTGCCGACCGGTTTTTCGAAGTTCTAGTTCACGTATCGATTATCGTGAAGCCAAGAGCGGCGGATGGTCACCCATCCGCCGTTTTTATTTACGTGCCCAACCCCTTACCCGAACAT
>JAHIVM010000108.1 GCA_018816665.1 Candidatus Zixiibacteriota bacterium | reverse complement strand
GTCACCTGGCTCAGAATCACGGAATGGTCACCATCGGCAACATCGCTGGTTATCTCCAGCCCGCGATTCATCGGTCCCGGGTGCATTATCGTGTAGTTGTCGTTCAGGCGGCCCAGCCGTTCCCGGCCGACTCCGAACAGATTGGTATACTCGCGCTGCGACGGGAACAGGCCTGCCTGTTGACGTTCCAGTTGGATCCTCATGATATTCACTACGTCAGCGCCGTCCATCGCCTCATCGAGATCGCTGTAAACATCAACCCCGAATTTCTCGACTTCGTACGGCAGCAGTGTGGTTGGTCCGCACACCGCCACCGAGGCCCCCATGGTTTTGAGTCCGAATATGTTCGACCGAATGACGCGTGAGTGTTTGACATCGCCGACCAGCACCACCCGCAATCCGTCGAGCTTGCCGTATTTTTTGCGAATCGTATACATGTCGAGCAATGCCTGGGTCGGGTGCTCGTGGGAACCATCACCGGCGTTGATGATATTGGCATCCATACATTGTGTCAGATAGTAAGGAGCACCGGCCGAGGAGTGACGCACCACCGCCATATCGATTTTCATTGCCTCGATATTCTGCACCGTGTCGCGCAGCGACTCGCCTTTTTTTACCGATGACTGGGCGGTGGTAAAACTCAGGGTGTCCGCCGACAGTCGTTTCTCCGCCAACTCGAACGAAATCCGGGTACGGGTCGACGGTTCATAAAACAGGTTCACCACCGTGATACCGCGCAGGGTGGGGAGCTTTTTTATCGTGCGATCGAGCACTTCCCGGAACGTCTCGGTAGTATCGAGGATAAGCGTGATGTCTTCGCGCGACACATCCTCGAGCCCGAGCAAATGACGTGAAGCCAGGCGGTTCATTTGGCGCCTCCTTTCGTACTACCGGGGTTACTGTCGCCGCTGTGGCCCTCGACCACAAACACGCGATCAAAACCCTCCTTCTCACTCACTTCCAGCACCACCTGATCGCCGCGAGCCGTGGGAATGTTCAGCCCCACATAGTCGGCCTTAATGGGCAGTTCCCGGTGACCGCGGTCCACCAGTACAGCCAGCTGGATCGAGCTGGGTCGCCCGAAGTCGACAATCTGGTTGAGCGCCGCCCGCACTGTCCGACCGGTAAACAGGACATCGTCCACCAGCACGATATTGCGGTCCTTGATCGGGAACAGGATATCGGTACGCTGAATAACCGGCTGTTCCAGCTTGGAGTGGACGTCGTCGCGATAGAGACTGATATCCATAAGTCCCACCGGCACGGTGACTCCTTCCAGCTTCTCTATTGCCGCGGCAATCCGCTTGGCCAGGAACGCTCCGCGCGTAATGATACCAACCATCGCCAGTGTTTCCGCCCCGGCATTGTGCTCAAGAATCTCGTGCGCGATTCTCTGGATAGCACGACCGATCTGTTTGTCGTCCATGACGAGTTTTTCAGTAGCAGCCAATCTGGTACCTCCCAAAAGACTTATAGACAGTAATTAAATGACCTACGTGTAGATATGCTGTGTGCGGATAAAAGGCGTGATAAACCGGCATCATCTGTACAACCCTTGTCGACCTCACGGGATCGAATTAAAAGGCTCGGGCCGACCGGACTGCATGTCCTGCCGACAACTCGGAGGAGTATAATCAATTGCCGGCAAGCGTCAAGTCGGAGACTGAAAAAGGTGAAGAAAATCTGAAACTGCGCGGTCGTTTCAGCCGTGCGCCAGTAGTTCGCCGAATTGCTGAGAGGCAAAAAACTCATCGGCCGGCATCGTCCTAAGCCGTTCGCCCCGCCGCAAAACTACAACCCGGTCAGCCAGCTCCCGTACAACGTCCTCAGAATGACTGATAAGTACCTGTCCCACATCGGCTTGTTTGAGGGCGCGGGATATCGCCAGGAAGCGTCCTATCCCTTCCGCATCCAGCCCCGCAGTCGGTTCGTCAAAAACAACCACCCGGGGAGCCATTGACAGGACCGAGGCAAAGGCCAGCCGACGTTTCTCGCCGCCGGATAACGAAAACGGGTCACGGTCGGAAAACAGGTCCGGGGCCAACCCGACCAACGCAAAAAAGTCGGCAATCTCCCCGGTCGTCAGCATACGGCCGAGATTCTCCGGACCAAACGTGACCTCCTCGGCACAGGTGGCGAGGAAGAACTGACGTTCCGACTGCTGCAGCAGATTGACCACCTGACCGCGGCATGCCCGGGGCGACAACTCAGCACCCGTTCCATCACGACACACGACCCGCCCCCCGGCCGCCTTCAGGATACCACACAGTAACAGGCCCAGACTGCTTTTGCCGGCCCCGGTAGCACCAACTACGGCGACCGTGTCGCCGCCGCCGACCTGCAGCGATGTCTCTTTCAGAACCGGTGAGTCGGCAGCGTACTCGAAATCAAGCTCGTCAGCCTCAACCCGTGCCACGCGATGATCGACATGTCTGGCAGAGAACACATCGGGCAAAACTGCGACCGGCAGCACCTCGGCCGACTTCAATCCCAGACTCGTCATCAGCTTGTCATCGTTGAGAATGTCAGCCGATGGACCGTCGGCAGCGACGGTGCCCTGATCGAGGACAATGAGACGGGCGTAGTTCCGGCCCACCTGCGCCTGCTGGGTAATACGAATCTCCACCAGGTCAAGGTCGCGACCCCTGATGGCATTCAGTTCCGATTGCAGCACCTTCCGCCCGGCAGCATCGAGGAAGGCATCGGCCTCATCCAGCACCAGCACATTGGGTCGTTGAATCATAACCGAGGCCAGGGCGACACGCTGTTTTTCGCCTCCGGATAGCTCGGAGGTCAGGCGTCGTCTCAAATGGGATATCTCAAAGCGCTCACACACCCGGCTGATAGCCGTCTCCATGGCGTCCTGCGGCACGGCGCGATTCTCCAGGGCAAACGCGATTTCTTTTTCGACCAGCGTGGCAACCATCTGGTTGTCGGGATTCTGAAACAGGATGCCGACCGGCGGACGGTTGTCCGGGTCGTCGAGCGACCGGCCCGCAATCGTAACCGTGCCCTGCGTGGGCTGCAGCAGTCCGGCAATCACGCGTGCCACGGTGGACTTGCCCGATCCGTTCCGTCCCATTAGACAGACCGACTGACCCGGCTTGAGAGACAGACTGATATCATTCAGGACAGCGGGGCCGTCCGGGCGATATCGATATGTCACATGTTCCAGTCTTACCATGGGAAAAGAAAAACCGGTGCGCCATGTTGCGACGCACCGGTATGTTTTCAGGCGCTCTACCGGGTCACTCCCGCGAGGCGACATCCAGCGTACGCGCCGCATGGATCTCGTCCAACCGTCTGACGGGAGTATCGTGCGGCGCGGAGGTTACTTTCTCCGGGTCCGTCTCAGCTTCATGCGCGATTTGCTTCATCACGCCCGCAAAACGCTCCAGCGTGTCCCGTGACTCCGTTTCGGTCGGCTCGATCATCATCGCCTCCGGCACAATCAGCGGGAAGTAGTTCGTCGGGGCGTGGACACCAAAGTCCAGCAGGCGCTTGGATATATCAAGCGTTTTGACGCCCAGTTTCTTCTGGCGACTGCCGGAAATCACGAATTCATGCATGCAATGCTGCGTGTAGGGCAGATCGTAGTCCTCCCTCAGGAATTCGCGCAGGTAGTTCGCATTGAGTACGGCGTTTTCCGACGCCCGACGTAACCCCTTGCCGCCAAGATTGCGGATATACGTGTACGCCCGGACCATAACACCAAAGTTACCGTAGAATGCGTGGAGTCTGCCGATGGACGAAGGACGATCATAATCCATAAAAAGAACGCCCTGATCATCGGCCGCCACGACCGGGTACGGCAGATACTTCGCCAGTTCTTCGGTAACCGCCACCGCTCCGCTGCCCGGTCCCCCGCCGCCGTGCGGCGTGGAAAAGGTCTTGTGGAGGTTGAAGTGCATGATGTCAAAGCCGATGTCACCGGGGCGAAATATGCCCATGTGGGCGTTCAGGTTGGCGCCGTCCATGTACATCAAACCGCCGCCTTTGTGGACGATGTCGGCAATGGCTTTGATATTCGTTTCGAACTGCCCCAGTG
>JAHIVM010000107.1 GCA_018816665.1 Candidatus Zixiibacteriota bacterium | reverse complement strand
ACATTCCGCCCGCAGACACTAGTCGCGGCCGGTTGAATCGGTGAGCACCTGTTCAGGAAATGCACAGCCGTGAACAAATACTGACGAGTTGTGTCCGATGCGTTCGGCGTTCCAATCGGGCCGGCCGGGGGAAACTCAATAGGATCCTGCCAGACCGCGGCCGGTCGCGTTTTTTTGTTTTTACCATCGGATCGACATCCGTATCATGTAAAACTGACAACAGAGAACAATTCCGTCAAGCAATGACAGACCGCCATCGGGCGGTGAATATGGGAAGGGCAAGGGAGAGAGTATGCCTTTGTTATCACAAACAGAGGTGAAGCAATTCGTTCTGGGTACGCTGAGCGCAATTGTGATCACCGCCGTATTTGTCGTCTGGGGCGAGACAGACCCGCATTCGTTGCTGATGGCCTCGCTTGAGGACCGCGCCATTGAGTATTTGACCGCCCTGTTCTGCGGTCTTTCGGCAGTTGGCTTTCTGGTTGCCATGAACCGAAGTCGGTTTCTGAAAGACAGGAAATCATGGACAGCCTATATTTTCATTCTCGGCTGGGCCGCGCTGATGTTTCTTTTTATGGGTGAGGAGATTTCCTGGGGTCAGCGGCTGTTTGGATTCAGCACGCCGGAGTCCATAGCCGCTACCAACACTCAGCAGGAATTCAATATCCATAATCTGGACTTTGTCGAGAATGCCAAATACCGGTTGCTGTCCCTGTTCATGCTGTTCACCGGGGTGCTGTTCCCGGCCTTCGCGCTGATGGCCAGGGGCCGCGAGATAATCCGCAAACTGGCTTTCCCGGTAATGCCCATCGCTTACGCAGCCTTTTTTGTGCTGAGTTACATCTTCGGCAAGTACTATTACGGCATTCTGCTCCGGGATACTTCCTCAGAGGTGCGTGAGATTCTGATGAGCATCGGCATGCTCGCTTTCGGCCTGCATGCGGCCCTGAGACCCGATGACCTGTTTCGACTCAAGCGCGAGGAAACGCCGCGGTGACCCCTCAGTGTCACCGACGGTGCTTGACCACACGGGCCGGATTGCCTACCGCCACCTCGTAGTCGGGGATGTCCCTGACAACCATCGTACCTGCGCCCACGATAGTCTTGTCGCCCACATCGGCCATGACGGTTGCCTTCTCACCGATAAAGCAACCGGTTCCGATGTGCACTTCAGCAAACTCATCAACAAGTGAGAAGATCGGTTGGTCCGGGTTTTCGAAGTTATGCTGATGACTGCCGGATAGTATCGACACGTAGTTGGCCAGCACGGTATCGTCGCCGACATGGGCCAGTCCTACGCTTGAATACAAACCCACATACACGCGATGACCGAAGGTCGTACGGATCTTGGTCACCAGTGAGCCGAAGGCGAAGTCGACATCCATCGGCGACCGAGCCAGCGTTTGATTGTAATAGGCTCGACGGGCATATCGGCCGGGTAGACCGGGGGCGAAGGCATGCAGCTGCGCAAAAAAATCAAAAACACAACGACTGTCAAACAGGAGATGGCACAGCCGGGCGGCCAGGCCGGTCGGCAAAACCAGTAGATAGACTATGCCGGTGATGATGTTCTTGGCGACCACTCTCATGATGCGATAACTCTCCTGAGAGCAGGACCGGGGTATTCTCGGTGACCGTCGGTCGGATACGGGAACAGCCGAACCAGACTCTCGTTTTTCCGCCGCCGCACAAAGGTCGGATGCCGGTTGGAAAATGGCAAGGGGATTCTTGAGACTTCTTGCTATCGCCGCCGCGGCCGGCTCGGTCTTCACCGGACTGGCCGCGGATAAGCCGGACGCCGGCCGGTCCGGCACCCGGAAAGGGCGCCGACAGGCGCCCCGCGGAATTGCTGCCGGTAGACGGTAACTCTTTGTTATGCGGGATGATATGGGAATGCGGGGGATCAGTGGCCGGTGCGGGCGTCGGCGGTTTTGGCCGCGCCGTTTGCCCGCCGATCTTTGACCACCCTGGCCGGGTTGCCCACTGCGACCGAATACTCGGGAATGTCCTTTACCACCACGGAACCCGCCCCGACGATGCACTTGTCGCCGATGTTGGCCATCACCGTTGTTTTCTCCCCGATGAAACAGTTGGTGCCGATACTTACCTCCGAAAAGCCCTCATTGAACGAAAAAATCGGCTTCTCCGGATCATCAAAATTATGCTGACGGCCACCCGACAGGATAGAAACGTAGTTGGCTATGACCGTGTCGTCGCCGATGTCCACCTGGCCTACGCTGGTGTACATGCCGATGCCGACCCGATGACCGATTTTCGAAGTGATTTTGGTGATCACGCAGCCGAAGACGTATTCCGTATCCAGGTGCGACTCGGCCAGCGTCTGCTTGTAGTAGCACATCCTCAGGTACTTGCCCAGAATTCCGGGGGTCAAAGAGAATATTTGAGCGAAAAACTCAAACGCTACCGATGACCCCAGCACCTTGTGGAACACCAGGGCCAGAAGTCCGGCCGGCAGGGCCAGCAAATAGAAAACACCAATGACGATCGATTTGGCAATACTTCTCATGACTACTCACTTCTTCCAACAATTGACGTATAGAATTCCTCGTGGCGATCCAGACAGGACCTGAGACTGTAACGTTCAAAGGCGTCTTTCAGTGCCCGGTCACCGAGTTCCTGCGCGCGTTGATTGTCGGCGAGCAAATCCTCGAGGCCTTTCTTCAGTCCATCGGCCGATGTGCCGTCGTACAACAGTCCGTTGACACCGTGTTGAATGGCCTCGACATTGCCGCCAACCGACGACGCGACTATGGGCAGGCCGGCGGCCATGTATTCCACCAGTGAATTGGAGAAGCTTTCTGAATGGGAACACTGGACACCGATATCAAAAGCGGCGAGACATGACGGAATATCTGTCAAAGATCCCACCAGTTGAAATCGTTCAGTCAGTCCGGCCTCATCAATACGCGCCTGCAATTCCTGACGCAACGGGCCTTCGCCCGCCACCACAAACCGGACGTTCGGGAATGCGCCCGCCAATGCCTCAGCCGCCAGGATCAGAGACATTACGTTTTTGACCGGCCGCAGGTTTGCCACCGCGCCGACCAGTGTTTGACTATCCTCAATGCCCCAGCGTCGACGCATAGCCAGCCTCGTACTTGCGTCGATCGCTTTGAAATCATCCAGTTCCAGACCGTTGTAGATGACGGTAATCCGCTCCACCGGAACGCCCTCGACATCGCGGGAGACTTCCAGCACGGCCTGGGAATTGGCCAGATAGTACGGCGTGAACCGTCGCAAAAAACGCAACACTGTTTTCCAGAAGCCGGTATGCCAGTAGCCGATATTTCGGCGGCTGGACACGACAGTTCTGATGCCGGCCAGGCGGGCCGCTATCGTACCGAAGATATTGCCGTCGAGGAAAAACGTCTGAGCAATGTCAAACTGCTTCTCCCGGTGCAGCCGCTTGAATCGCCGGTAGGCGCCGTAGGCGCCCGGGCGGATCATCGATCCCAGATTCAGGATTTCAACCGCAAACGGGAAGGTCTGGTCGGCCAGCCAGCGTGACGGACGCAGGCAGACCAACGTAGGTTCGAAGCGGGTTCGATCCAGACCGTGCAGGAGGGCCAGCAGTTGTTTTTCGGTACCCGCTCCCGGTGTTTCGATGGTGTCGATAATGAACGCGATTCGAATCATGTTGGTCTAGCCTCTTCCAAAGCGTTCGTAAATTGCCGTCAGTTTGCGGTACTGATCGGAAAACGAGTAGTGCGACAGGATGTGATCGCCTGCGGTCCGCGTGATTTCGTTTCGTCTGTGGAGTTGTTCCACGGCCAAAGCCAGTGTCTCGGCCAGTGCTGCGGCATTGCCCGGGGGAACGAGGTAGCCGGAACGACCGTCTTCAATCAGTTCCGGCACGCCGCCAACGGCCGTGGCGACGACCACAACTCCCAGCGCCATGGCCTCCAGGACGATGTTAGGCAGACCCTCGGAGAGCGACGGATTTATCAGCATGTCGGCCCCTTTGAGACACCCGATCAGGTTGCGCTCGAACCCGGGGCACAGAATCGTTTTGTCACAACCGTACTTCTTGACTTCGTCGCGCATTGCTTCAAGATCGGGACCGTCGCCAAACAGCACAAATCGCAGATGGGGGTTGGTCTCCAGCGCCCGGGCGGCCGCCTCGATCAGGTACGCCTGTCCCTTTTCCCGGCTGAATCGTCCGCCCGAAATGCATACGACACTGTCCTGGGGGAAACCGTAGCGGGCGCGCAGATCCACCGGCTCAACCGCCGCAAAGCTGCCGGGATCGATGGCGTTATCGACCACCGAGATTCGCTTTCCAGAAATCCAGAGTTTTTTCAAACGTTCGCGCTGAGCCCCGGAGACGGCGACGATGTGATCGGCGCGACGGATGAGTATTTTGTCTATGGTATGGTACAGTCGGACTTTGAGATTGTCCTGCGTGAAGCCCCGGGAAAAAGCAAGCCACGCGGTCGGCGTATTGCGGGCGGCCAAATAGCCGATGACGACGGTGCGATAGTCATGGGTACAGATGATGGCTATGTTGTGTGTTCGAAGGTACTCTCGCACGGTGGCAATGGCGCGCCGATCGTATGCCGAGGATACCTCGAAAACGTGCGTGTTGATGCCGTCCTGCTTAATGGCTGTCAGGAACTCAGGTTCCTGTCCCTGTTCGGAGAACGAGGCCACCGTGATGGTGTAATCGGTATCGCGGGCCTCACGGGCGTGGAAGTGCAGTTGCCGTTCCGGTCCGCCATAAAAATTGGAGGCGCGCAGGTGCAGAATGTTCATGGGCGTGCCGCCACCTCGGTCAGGTAGTGATGTAGTTTGTCACCCAGTGAGGACCAGCGATACCGGTCCAGGACCAGCTCCCGCCCGTTGGCCGCAATGGTTCGGCAGAGATCCGGATCGGTGAGACAACGCTCGATACCGGCCGCGATCTCCCGGGTGCCGTCGGCCAGAATCAGGTGCCTTTCCGAGGTCACGTTCAGCCCCTCGGCTCCGACGCCTGTGGACAGAATGGGTTTCCGCATGGCCATGGCCTCAAGGATTTTGAGTCGTGAACCGCCGCCGATGCGAAGCGGGACCACGTACAGGGCGGCGCGGGCGATATACGGACGAACATCGTCAACCGTCCCCGTGATAGTCACCCCGGACACCTTGCCCAAATCACGAATGTGTGACGGTGGTTTGCGCCCGACCACATCGATTTTGAGATTCGGCCGAACCCTTCGGGCCAGAGGGAACACCTCGGTCACGAAGTACTCGATTGCGTCCTGGTTGGGTCGCCAGTCCATGGAACCGGTGAATACCAATTGGTCCGGATCTATGACGACTTCCTGTGGTGCGAAATACTCGGTATCCACGCCGTTGTCAACTGTCTCCACCCGGTACGGGACGCCGTAACCCGCGATTTCCTCAGCCTCGATAGCGCTGACCGCAGTGGCGCCGTCGGCCCACCCGAAGCAGGCGCGCTCGAATTTCTCGACTTTGGCCCGCTGAATCGAAATGTAGGCGCGCTTGAGCGGGTTCCGTTCGTTTTGTTCGTACCGACGCCAGATATTGGCCTCGATATTATGGGCCACCACGATTGATTTGGGCTGGAGAAGATCCCTGACGTACATCGCGTACGGCGTCCATTCGCAGATGATCATGTCGATGGCGTCGGTATCGAGTACCTCGCGAAGTTTCCGGTCGAAGCGCGACGTGTGGTGGCTGGTCACGATATAGGGAAGCGGTGACAGCAGGTTCAGCAACAGGCGAAAGTAAAACGCGGGACCGGATTTCTCACGATCGAGATCGCGTACCGCATGGGTTTCGATACCGTGATTCCGCAAAGCAGTCGCAGCCTCCGAGCTGTTGTCGCCGTATGCCAGGTAAGAGACATTGTTGTGTGCCGTCAGGGCCCGGGTCAGCGAAAACGTGCGGATCCGCTTGCCCGTATTGAGCGGATGAGGAAATTCTTCGTCGAGAACAAGGATGTTCATT
>JAHIVM010000106.1 GCA_018816665.1 Candidatus Zixiibacteriota bacterium | reverse complement strand
GGGGCGGCGGCCGGTGCCCAGCGTGGCGCAGGATTCGGACCGGCTGGCATGGCTGCCGGGGCCGTACTAGGCGGGGCTGCCGGGTTCCTAATGGCCGAAGCACAGAAGCCCCAGTTGGTCGGATCGTTCGAGGGCGGCACGACCTCACAACCCGATCAAAGCGTCCATTACTTGAAAGAACTCCTTGGCGTGCAAAAGAACATCTTTCGCATGGGGGCACCGATCAAGGATGCGATCAGTACGAAGGCCACCGGATCGAGGATGTAATGGCAAACCTAATCCAAAGCCTGAACCGCACGGTTCACGTTTCCAACAGCGGGATCGATGTAGAGCGGCGGTTCTATATCGAGCCCTACTCGTATCATCCGGAAGTTCTCAAGGCGCTCATGGGCAGTGTCACCGCCGTCAAAAAGGAGTGGAAGCGGGTTCCGCCGGCCCGTGATCCGTGGATTCCCAACTGCTATTGTTCGGAGGCGATGGTCACGCTTGCCGACGTCGACGCGATGACCAGTAGCCCGGGACTGGACGAAGATGGTGACAACGACACGCTGCTCAAGAGGCTGGAGAACGTCCGCGAAGCACCGGCAGACGGCAGCGTCGGGGCCTTTGTCCACGCACACTACCGGCCGCTCATTACCGCCTGGCAGTCGGACTCGGCAAGCGACGTTCACCCCGAGTTCGACTGGATGGACTATCAGTCAACGCCCGGCGTCCGGCAAATGCCGTGGCCGGAAGGGCTGTATGTCTTTCATTCGGGGTTGTCTGCCCAGGTGCCCGATACGGTTGGTTTTCCGTTCACTGTTCCCGTTGCGACTCTGACGGTCCGCCGGATGCTGTTACCGGAAATTCCCTGGGACAAGATCGACGCTGCGGCCGGCTGCGTGAACAACAAGACCTTCCCGCCCGACAACTCAAATGTCTCCGCCAGAATTCCAAGTTGCCCGGCCCGAACGCTCAAATTCGAGAACGCCCAGGTGACGAATCAAATCGACACCGAGGGGAACCGTTGGTACGAAGTGACCTACACGTTCACGCGGATCAATCACTACGAACGGCACCTTATCAGCATCATCGGCGACGATAACCCCGGCCCGGTGACCTGGAATCACATCTTCCTTCGCCCGTCATGTTTCGGATGGAAGGGGGCGACCGGATGGTACGAATGTTTCAAGGGCGAGGCTGTGCCAATCTGGAATGGCCCGTTTGGAATCGACCGCCCGGGCATGGCTCTGCAACACGGCCGGCTTCACAGTGAATGCGATTTTATGCTACTGTTCACACCATGACCGATCCGAACCAACTGCAATCCGCTGTCGGCTCAGCGATCCAACGGGGACCGGCGGGAACATCCTTCACTCCCACAATCAGGCTTGAGCCCGTCTGGGGTAGGATCACAGCCGCTGCACCCTATGACACTCCCGCGCATCACTACCAGTGGGAGCAAGTCTACAAGGATGCCGACGACAAGTGGAAGCCGGTTGCCGAGTTGCACGCCCCGGCGATCGGCGGCTACCACTCCGCACTTGACGGAGTGTTTCTGTTAAACCCGGCGGTGGAAGTGAACTCGCATCGCGTGGAGATCGGGAGCATCGTCCGGCTGATTCCCTCGGCTGTGCAAGTTGATGGCGGCTACCAGATGCAGACGCATCGGTACTGGCACTTTTCCTACCACGAACTCCGCCCGTTCAAGCTGACGGCCGACCTGATCCCAACGGGCGGCGGCGAATTCGATACAAGCGTCTGGGGCGAGTGGCTCGACTCGCCAGGCGAAACAGTAGAACTCTGGCCGACACACCGCAGCGGGTATCCGTCCGGTGATGAATTCCTCTCTCTCGGAATCGGACGCGGACCCGGTGCCTACTTCCGGGGGACCTACGGATGGGCGCGATATCAGCCGAAAGCTACAGCGTATGTAGGGCCGGACGGCACGCAAAAGTGGATCGGTGGTTGGCAAATTGTGACACTCTATGCCGACCTTATTCAGACGGCCGTTGTCTACACTGCCGACATAGATCCCGGCGACACGGGACTCGCCCAACTTTGGTGGATCAACAAACATCAAAGCGACCCCACGCTGATTAACTCCACCTATCAGATCAAGGTGTTTAACGACACCGATGCAACGCTGATAGTCGGGGACAAGATGAAAGTCTACTTCTCACGGCCGCACTACGTTTGGATTCCGTTAGCTGGCGGTGGAGGTGGCGTCAAGTTCGCCAAGGTGCAAACGGGATGGGCCAACACGAAGGGAGCGGCCCCAGCAACGGGCTCCTTTGGTTCCGAGGCGGTGAGCGTCAAGACCTGCGAACACGATGGCACGAACGAAGCGGGGGCCGCGTTCGATGTGTATACGATTCCGAAGCCAACGCAGGATACCGCCCTCTTCGACGGCTACGTTATCGGGTATGTCACCGAAGAGGGCACGGGCGACAAGGTGATTCTCACCGATATTTGGGACGATCCGATCGGGACGGTGAAGTGGGAGAGCGTGGCCGTAGCGAACATCCGCGACGGGTGGAGCCTGTGCGACGG
>JAHIVM010000105.1 GCA_018816665.1 Candidatus Zixiibacteriota bacterium | reverse complement strand
GGCCCGGGCGGCATTGTCGACTATGTTGCCCAATGCCTGTTTGAGCAGGACCGGGTCGCCGTTTACTACCAGGTCGTCGGGACTGTCTACCGTGATGTCGACTCCCCGGGCACTTTCGGCAAAGCGAATCTGATCGACGGTGTCTCCGATCAGCCGATCGATCCTGACCGGGACCGCCTCGAAGTCAAATGGACGGGAAAACGTGAGGAATCGGCTGATCAGGTCGCCGGCCTCATCGACCTCAGTGAGCAATGTCTCCACCCGCGATGTTGGCAGACTGTTTTTCCCAAGATCGCGCCTAATCAGGTTGCCGTAACCGGATATGGCACCCATTGAGTTGCGTAACTGATGCGCCAGCCCCCCGGCCATCTCCCCCAGAGCGGTCAGGCGATCTTTGTGTTCCAACTGGCGCCGCAAACGCGTCATCTCGGAGAGATCGTTGATGAAGACCAGGAGCCCCTGCATAGTCTGAGAGACATCGTGTACCACCGAGACCGTCACACCCAGGACTACGTCCGGACGGTCGGCGATCAGATCGCCGTACTCGGTATATGCCGACCCCTGCCGATTGGCCAGGGCCTGCTCAATGACGGCCGGTAGGTTGCCTTTCCCTGCCAGCACTTCATCAAAGAGCGCATCAGTGGCCTGCGCCTCGGGGAGACTCAGGTGACTCCGAGCGGTTTCGTTGATCGCAACCACGAGACCGGATGCATCAATTGTCATGACGCCGACATGGCTGGTATCCAGCAGATACCGATTGAAGTGTTCCAGTGAATCCGCCCGGCTCTGGGTAGCCCGGTTGAGGCGCATGAGTTCGGCCTCGTTGGACCGGAGTTCACTAATGACTTTCTCGTACTCACGTACAATGGCCTCTCCGTCATCGGTGCAGGAATCAACCGTCCGACCGGCCTCCTGAGCCGTCTGACGCAACCGTCGAAACGGCGAAAAAATGAAACGGGACAAAAGCACGTACACCGCTCCTACCACCAGCAACGCGGCCAGTTGAACAAAAAAGATCAGGTCCCGGGCACCGTCCAGGTAGGCCAGTTCCGGCCGACTCACGGACAGGACAAGCAGGTTGTCACCTGCCCCAACCTTGAAGGGAAAGATGCCGAAGTACTGATCGCCTTCCCCCCGGGTCAATTCATCGAGATTGGCCGAAAAAAGCTTCCCGGCCAGGTCTGCCCCCCGAACAACCGGCAAGCGGGGGACGATCGAGGCGAACCACTCTCGTTTGGCAGCCGAGGAATTGTCGATGGGGCGTGACGGCACCACCAGAACATCGCTGAGATCGAAGGCCGTTTGCAGGTCCCTGAGGTCATCGGCTGTGTACACCCGCGGAAGATCCTGGTACACTACCCGGGTGATGGCCAGCGAGGCTTTCTGGAGATGAGCGACCGTCTCGTCGTAGTGTGTGGTACGGGCGCGATAGACAACATAATTCGAGAGAACGTTCAGGGACAGCAGTAGAACGATGATCACGATCAGTCCGAAATGGACCTCGGATTCAAACTTGCTTCTGTGCCGTCGGTGGAACATCGCGAACCCTTCACTGCCAGCGATTCGCTAGTGCACTCTCACGAAGTTGTCCAGGTAGAAAGCAATAATCTGGTCGCCGTAGGTCATGGCCAGCAATGCCGCCAGCGCAATGAACGGACCGAACGGTATTACCCGGTTCTCCCGGAGTTTGGCGGAAAAGGCCATCATGATCAGCGATGCTACCAAACCGATGGCCGCCGAGGAAATGAAAATGAACAGGACTTTTTGCCAGCCGAGAAAGGCTCCCAGCATGGCCGCCAGTTTGATATCTCCCCCGCCGAGCGACTCTTTTTTGAATATCCGATCACCCAGCTCGGCTACCAGATACAGCGAACCGCCGCCCACAACCAGACCGATACCCGCCTGCAAAATACCGATACCGTCCGGCAGAAACGAAATCCCCAGCCCCACCACCATGCCCGGCAACGTAATGCCGTCGGGAATGATCTGGAAGTCCATGTCGATGAAAAACACCGCAATCAGACAGGAGAACAGAAACGCGTACACAAACGCACTCTGGGTCCAGCCGAACTGCCAGAGAAACAGCACGTAGCCGACAGCGTTGAGGAGTTCAATGAGCGGGTAGCGCCAGGAGATACGGGCGCCACAAAAGCCGCATTTGCCGCGGAGCACAATAAAGCTCAACACGGGAATGTTGTGGTACCATTTCAACTGCTGATCACAACTCGGGCAAACCGAACGACCCTTCCAGAACTTCAGCTCCCGCGGTGTCCGATATATGACAACGTTGAGAAAGGAACCTATCGCCAGCCCAACCAGGGCGGCACCGACGTATGTTATGATATCCATGATACTGAGTAGTATCGGCAGAAAACGGGCTTAACTGAGTTCGCCGAGGCGGTCCATTACGAGGGCACAAATCACCGGCCCGGCGGTCTCGGCCCGGAGAATCCGCCGCCCCAGCGAGACTATGTGAAATCCGACAGCCGCCGCCGCCGCAACCTCAGATTCCGAAAAACCGGCCTCAGGACCAATCATGACACTGAGGCGGCGAGGCGATTCCGGCAACCGAATGCTTGAGAAACGCCCGGCGGATTCTGACGGATGAAAAATGAGACCGGGAGTGTCCGTATCATGCTGTTTCAGGAAGTCCGAAACTGTCATGGGAAGGGCAATTTCGGGGCGGAACGAGCGACGGCATTGTTTGATAGCCGCCAGGGCCACTTTCTCCAGACGTTTCACCCGATTGGCGGCCCGTCGGGCATCGTCGGCCTTAGCCAACGCCTTGCCGGAGAGCAGAGGGACGAAGCGCTTGATCCCCAGTTCCGTACCTTTCTGGACGATAGCATCAAACTTGCCGCCGGTCGATAAACCTGCCGCAAGCGTTACGCGAACGAGCGGTTCACCGAAATCCCGAACGGTCTGGTGCGGTCGGATCTCAACGACACCTTTGCCAATCCGAACAATCTCCCCCCTGACCGCAACGCCCAAACCGTCAACCACCACCACCATCGCTCCGGTAGTCAGACGCATTACCTGGACGGCGTGTTTGGCCTCATCCGGAGGCAGCGCGATAGTCTCCCTCTCAAGGTCCTCGGCGGGAGCGAAAAAGATTGGTGGCAGCATTGGCTTACTTTCGGTGCACCGTATATGTCAACCACTCGTCGTCACGACGAATGCTGTAACTTGTTTCACCGTGGTCATGCAGGGCCGAGGAGATGGCCTCTTCGTCCTGCGGCAGCAATCCGGACAGAATCAGGAAGCCCCCGTGAGACGTAAGCGCCAGCAGGCGATCCAGCATCTCGAGAATAGTGGTACGAATGATATTGGCGACCACCAGGTCGTAAGGTTGGTCGTTGTCGCAGGTCTCTATAGAACCCAGACACACTTCGTGCGCCGTGGCAACACCGTTGATGCGGAAGTTCTCGCCGGCGTTTTCCGTGGCCTCGGGGTCGTAGTCGACCGCCTTGATACTGCCCGCCCCCATTCTGTCGGCCAGGATCGAGAGGATCCCGGATCCGCACCCCATGTCAAGGAAGCGCATATCCGGCTGTAGAACAGCGCCAACCGATGCCAGCGACCCTCGGGTTGTTCCATGGCTGCCGGTACCAAAAGCCATGCGAGGCTCAACAATCAATTCGAACCGGGCACCCTGCGGTTCAGCCCACGGCGGTCGAACCACTATGTCATCGTTTATCCTCACCGGCTTGATGGAGGCTCGATAGCTTTCCAGCCAGGCGATGTTTGGAATGCGGCGCTGTTTCACCTCAGGCACCGGCAACTGCTGCTCGGTGAACAGGCGGGTCAGGTAGCGCTGAAGGTTGGCGACGGCATCGCTCCCCTCGCCGGCATAAACCATGATGGTGGTGGCTGCGGAGCCCTCTTCCTCTTCCAGGACCATGCCGTTGGCGATATTCTCGACCAGGTAGTCGCACACAGTGTCAACCAGTTCCGGGGGGATATCCACCCGGATTTCATCGTGCGCCTCGCCCTCCGGTTTGTCCATACCTACACTCCCAGCGTCTCGCGCAGCTTCTCAAAAAAGCCTTTGTCGGCTTTCGGCGGTTGAAAGGTATCCGAACGAGAAAGCTCGTCGAGCAGTCTTTTGTCGTCATTACTCAGCTTGGTTGGTACCCAAACCGTGATCTGCACCAGTTGTTCGCCGCGACCGGTCCGGTTGAGATGCGGGATGCCTTTGCCGCGAAGCTTGAGGACTTTGCCGGATTGCGTCCCGGCCGGGATTTTGAGTTTGGCCATGCCGTTGAGAACCGGCACCGTAACCTCGGCGCCCAGGGCCGCCTGCGTGAAGGAAATCGGCAACTCGTACAGGACGTGGTTTCCATGGCGCGTGAACAGGTCGTGTTTCTCTTCCTCGAACACGGCGATCAGATCGCCCGCACCGCCCCGGTGACAGCCCGCGTTGCCCATATTTTCAACCGTCAGATAGTTGCCGCTGGACACGCCCGGCGGGACCTTGATACTGACCGTACTCGATCCGGCATGACGTCCCTCACCGCCGCACGTGCGACAGGGATCGGAGATGATTTCCCCGGTACCGCGACATACGTTGCAGGGAGCTACCTGCTGGACAGTACCGAGGAAGGTCCGGGTGACGGTTCGCACCTGGCCGGCTCCCTTGCATTGCGTACAGGTTTTTTTGCTGGCGCCTTCGGCCACACCGGAGCCGCCGCAGGTCTCGCATTGTACCTTGCGGTTGACTTTGATCGTCCGTTCGACCCCGGTGGCGATTTCCTCGAGCGTCAGCTTGATACGTACCCGAAGATCTTCACCCCGATTGGACCGGCGCTGCATCCCGGCACCGCCGCCCCCGAAAAACTCATCAAAAATAGATCCGCCACCGCCAAAGTCGCGCATGAAGGCGCGTAAGGCATCGCCCAGATCAAATCCTTCGAAGCCACCGCCAAACCCGCCGCCGAACCCGCCCCCCTGCCCGAGACCGGCATGGCCGTACTGGTCGTACATCTGACGTTTCTGCGGATCCTTGAGAACCTCGTAGGCCTCGGTGGCCTCCTTGAATTTGTCCTCGGCTTCCTTGTTGCCCGGATTCCGGTCCGGGTGAAACTGCATCGCCTTTTTGCGATAGGCGGACTTGATCGTGGCGTCGTCAGCGCCACGATCAACTTCCAGTATGTCGTAGTAATCTCGCTGTGCCATCAGCGACTATTTCTTATCCTCGTCGACCACCTCAAAATCGGCATCGACCGCCCCGTCCTGAGCCTCATCGCCGGCCGGCTGCTGCGGCTGATCCGGCGACGGCCCTCCATCGGGGCCGGCTCCGGCCGCGGCCTGCTGCGCCTGGGCCTCTTTGTACATGTGCTCAGCCAGCTTGTGTGAGGCCTGCATCAGTTTCTCCTTGGCGGCGTTGATCGCCTCCAGGGAGTCGCCGTCGAGAGTTTGACGAAGCTCTTCAACTGCCGTTGTGATTTCCTTCTTCTCATCATCACTGACCTTGTCGCCGTGCTCTTTGACCGTCTTTTCGGTAGTGTAGATGAGCTGGTCGGCCTCGTTGCGGGCGGCGATCAAGGCCGCTTTCTTTTTGTCTTCCTCCGCAAACTTCTCGGCCTCGCTCACCATCCGATCGATTTCCGACTCGTCCAGCCCGGATGACACTTCTATCCTGATTGACTGTTCCTTGCCGGTGGCCATGTCTTTGGCGCTGACATGCACAATACCGTTGACATCGATATCAAAGGTCACTTCGATTTGCGGCATGCCGCGCGGGGCCGGCGGGATACCAACCAGGTCGAACTTGCCGAGCGTGCGGCTGTCGATGGCCATCTGGCGTTCCCCCTGCAGAACGTGGATGGACACGGCCGGCTGGTTATCGGACGCGGTCGAAAATATCTGCGACTTCTTGGTCGGGATAGTCGTGTTGCGCTCGATCAGTTTGGTCATGACGCCGCCCAGGGTCTCGATACCCAGTGACAGCGGCGTAACGTCAAGCAGCACGATATCCTGATCCTGCATGTCACCGGCCAGAATACCACCCTGGATCGCAGCCCCGGCAGCAACCACTTCATCGGGGTTCACACCCTTGTGCGGTTCGCGACCGAACAGCTCCTTGACCACTTCTATCACTCTGGGCATGCGGGTCATGCCGCCGACGAGGACCACCTGATCGACATCACCGGCCGACAGCTTGGCATCGGCCAGGGCCTGGCGGCACGGCTGTTTGGTGCGCTCGATCAGACTGTCGGTGAGTTGCTCAAACCTGGAACGACTCAGGGTCAGATCAAGGTGTTTAGGACCGCTTTGATCGGCTGTGATAAACGGCAGATTGATGTTGGTCTGCATAGCCGATGAAAGCTCGATTTTGGCTTTTTCCGCAGCTTCCTTGAGACGCTGGAGGGCCATGCGGTCCTGGCGCAGATCAATGCCGGCGCTTTTTTTGAATTCATCGGCCATCCAGACAATGATGGCCTGATCGAAATCATCGCCGCCCAACTGCGTGTCACCATTGGTGGAGCGGACCTCGAAAACACCGTCGCCGATGTCGAGAATTGAGATATCGAAAGTCCCGCCGCCAAGGTCGTATACGGCGATCTTTTCATTTTTGTTTTTCTGCAAGCCATACGCCAGCGAGGCCGCGGTCGGCTCGTTGATGATACGTTCGACCTCCAGTCCCGCCACCCGTCCGGCATCCTTGGTTGCCTGACGCTGAGCATCGTTGAAGTACGCCGGGACGGTAATCACTGCCCGCTTGACTTCCTCACCCAGATAACTCTCTGCCGCCTTCTTCAGATACTGAAGAATCATCGCAGAAACTTCCGGCGGGTTATACTTTTGTCCCATCACTTCGACCATCGCCCCGCCCTTGTCGTCGGCGACGACCTTGTACGGGACCATCTTCTGCACGGAGCCGACTTCAGCCACACGGCGGCCCATGAACCGCTTGATGGAAAAAACGGTGTTTTCGGGGTTGGTTACCGCCTGACGTTTAGCGGCGGCACCTACGAGACGCTCGCCGTCCTTGGTGAAAGCAACCACTGACGGCGTGGTGCGGGCACCTTCCAGGTTCGGTATGACGACCGGGTCCTTGCCCTCAAGGACAGCCACACACGAGTTGGTGGTACCCAGGTCAATGCCGATCACTTTGCTCATATCACATCTCCTCTATCGATCTCT
>JAHIVM010000104.1 GCA_018816665.1 Candidatus Zixiibacteriota bacterium | reverse complement strand
CAAAGGTATCAAACGGTGCGACAGCCAGCACCGGGCCGAAGACCTCTTCCTTCCACAGCCGCATCGACTGGGTGATGTCAGCGAAAATGGTCGGCTGAACAAAATAGCCCTTGTCATAGTCACCGCCGGTGAGACGTTCACCACCGGTTATCAAACGCCCGCCGTCTTTGGTTGCGATTTCGACATAGCTGAGTACCGTGTCGAGCTGACCCTGATTGACGCACGGTCCCATCTGGACGGTTTCGTCGAGACCGTTACCAACCTTGAGTTTGGCGGCCCGGCCACCCAGCTTCTCGAGAACCCTGGCGTACACATCTTTGTGGCAGATCAGGCGACTGGTGGCCGTACACCGCTGACCGGTGGTACCAAAGGCACCCCAGAGAGCACCGTCAACAGCCAGATCCAGATCGGCATCGTCCATAATGATCTGGACGTTTTTACCACCCATCTCAAGACATGAGTGTTTGAAAGTTGAAGCACAGGCCTCGGAGACTTTGCGACCGACTTCGGTCGAACCCGTGAAAGAAATCACCCGGGTGCGAGGGTCGTGAATCAACGGCTGCCCTACTGCACCACCGGAACCGGTAACCATGTTCACGACACCGGCCGGAATGCCTTCTTCGTGCATAATTTTGACCATGTTGACCACGGAGAGCGGAGTGTCGGTAGCGGGCTTGATCACCACCGTATTGCCGCACATGAGCGCGGGCATGCTTTTCCACGACGGAATAGCCATCGGGAAGTTCCACGGTGTAATGAAACCGCAGACGCCCAGCGGCTGACGAACTGTCATACAGAATTTGTTGGCCAGCTCCGACGGGGTGGTCTGACCAAACAGGCGGCGACCTTCGCCGGCCATGTAATAGGTCATGTCGATAGCTTCCTGGGTATCACCACGCGTCTCGGCGATAATCTTCCCCATCTCGCGCGTCATCTCCTGCGAGCAACGCTCTTTCTCGGCGAGCAGCCGGTTGGCCACACGATACAGAATTTCACCGCGCTTGGGAGCCGGGACCAGACGCCATGATTTGTATGCCTCGGCAGCGGCGTCAACCGCTTCCTTGACATCGTCGGCGTTCGATTTCTGGAAGTGGCCGACCAGATCATCGGTGTTGGCAGGGTTACGGTTTTCGAAAGTCTTGCCTGACTTCGATTCAACCCATTCACCATTTATGAAGTTCTTGAAGACTTTGTCACTCATAACTAACTCCATGTATCACAATAAGTTTTTCCCGAGCCATTGGCTCGGGAAGGTTGTGAATTTATTCACAGTCGCTAAATTCAATCGGTTAATATAGCTTTTGTACTTCCAATGTCAACCCGTTTCCGAACGGTATTACTCCCTTTTTTGCCTTATGTCACAACAGATTACGCCGAATCCCACCCGATTGATGACAGGCTCGCCCTTCGTCCCTCTACAAAACTCCAGTTTATGGACAAAATCAATCCGTTTTTGGATTGCCAGACACTTTTCTTTTAACTCTTGAGCCATATATCCGTTTATATTATATAGGGTTAACAGGGAGATACCATGCACGCCTTGCTAGTCACACTCTGGCTGTCCTTGCCTCTGGCGCCGTACAATCCTATTGAGCAGGACACGTTGCCGAGCATCAGCGCTCATTTCACCGCCGGACTTACCTCTCCGAACGGTATCGTATCTCTCGGGCCGGAGTTGTCATCGAAATTCGAGATGCTCGTGGTGCATCCGTTCCTGGTCCGGGGCGCACTGGATCTCAACTACGGCAAAACCGTATCCGCTTTGTATCCGCAGGGCGATCTGTATTCACTGACGATGGCCGGCGATGCTCTCTACTATCGCGGCACCAACCACCTGATGGGCTACGTGGGGATTGGCTTCGTCTACACGTTCTACCATTTCTCAGCCTCGCGGGCCTCTATGGATTCGCTATTTGCGGAGGAACGGGTGGTGGATGTTGATGTGGATAAGGCACTGGGATACCGGCTGACCCTGGGGCTGCGAATGCATCGATCCTACTCGCTGGAGTTGGGGATCACGGAGATACGACCCGAGTTTCTGCTGCAGGCCGATGAGGGCAACGGCACAATATCGAGGTGGAGGAAATCAACCCGCACCAGCAGTTTCCGACTGACGTTCGGCTATCTGCTGCCGCTACGGAAGTTCTAGCTCCCGTCCCCCCGGTACCGGCTGAGAAACTCCCGCCGGAACTCCTCAAAGCGATGATCCTCGATGGCCTTGCGAATGCCCCGCATCAACTCCTGGTAGAAATATGTGGAATGATACGATGCCAGCACCATGCCGGTAATTTCCGACTGGTTGTACAAATGCCGGATATACGCGCGACTATAGCGTTGACAGACCCGGCATTTGCAGTTCGGGTCAAGGGGGCCATCGTCATGAATGCAATCAGCATTGCGGTACACCAGCGGCCCCTGTGAGGTAAACACATTGCCGGTCCGGGCATTTCGAGTGGGCAGGACACAGTCAAACATGTCGACTCCGTGCGACACGGCCATAAGGATGTCCTCGGGATAGCCTACCCCCATCATGTAGCGTGGCTTGTCATCAGGAAGATACTGGATCGTGTGTGCCAGCATGTCTTCCATCTCGTCCTTGCTCTCCCCTACCGACAACCCGCCGATCGCATTGCCGGGAAAATCCAGGTCGACAATCTGCTGCGCCGATTGAGTTCGCAGGTCTTTGTAAGTCGACCCCTGCACGATCCCGAATAACAGGCGGTTATTGTCCGTATTCATACGCCGGTGCGCCTCAAGACTTCGTTTGGCCCAGTCCCAGGTGCGACGAACACCCTCGGAGGCCAGTTTGGCATCGGCCGGATACGGCACACACTGATCAAAGGCCATGATGATATCGGCACCCAGATCGTGCTCGATCTCCATGACTTTCTCAGGCGTAAACAGATGGTAGGAACCGTCGTGATGCGACTGAAACTCCACGCCGTCATCGGTGATTTTGGAAATGTCCCGCATCGAAAACACCTGGTAGCCACCGCTATCGGTAAGGGTGGGTTTGTTCCAGGCGTTGAATTTTGCCAGCCCGCCCTGTCCCTTGACCACGACTGTCCCGGGACGAAGATACAGGTGGTAGGTATTGCCGAGGATTATCTCAGCGCCGCATTCCTCGAGATCCTCGCAGGTCAGCGCTTTAACCGCGCCGGTAGTGCCGACCGGCATGAAGGCCGGTGTTTGGAACGTACCGTGGGGAGTGGTCACTTCACCGCGTCGGGCGCGGCCGTCGGTTGCATGGGGAGTGTATATTCTGGTGTCAGCCAATGATTCTATCCAAT
>JAHIVM010000103.1 GCA_018816665.1 Candidatus Zixiibacteriota bacterium | reverse complement strand
GCCGTGCCGCTGGTGCCGTCATCGCCCGGAGCGGTCCAGGACAGTGTGACGGTGGCGGCGGTCTGGCTACCGGATACCAGATCGGCTACCACGGCCGGAGGCGTGACCTCATCGGCTGTCGATGCGCTTACCACGTTGGAGATGGCCGACCAGTTGGGTACTTCGTCTGCGGTTTTGACCGCGAAGTAGTAGGTCGTGTTTTCGGTCAGGCCGGTAATCTCGATGGCCTCGCTCGATCCGGCAGCCTGCGGTGACGGTTCACCGGTTACCTGGGTCGCGCCGGCGAAGTTCGCGGCGGTAATGATCCCGGTTGAATACCGGATATCGTACTCGCTGGCCGTACCAACACTGCCGTCGTCACCCGGAGCGGTGAAGTGCAGCGTCAGGGAATTCAGAGTCGGGCTATCGACCGACAGATCGGCCAGGGCCGACGGTGCAGTCGATTCCTGATGCGTGGTGCCGCTGCACACGTTTGACAGGGCCGACCAGTTGGGTACCTCGTCCGCGGTTTTGATCGCAAAGTAACAGGTCGTGTTTTCGACCAGGCCCGTCACCGTGAATGATTCGCTGCTGCCGGCCGGCTGCGGCGTCGGCTCGCCGCTGACCTGAGTAGCGGCATCCCAGTTGGCATCGGTTATGGCCGAGCCCGAATAGCGAATGTCGTATTGCGATGCCGTACCGGTGTTACCGTCGTCACCGGGAGCGGTCCACGACAGGACTATCGAGGTCTCGGTCGGGCTGCCGGCCGAAAGGGCCGCGATGGCCGCCGGTGCGGTACTCTCCTGCGCGGTCGAGGCGGAGGGGACATTTGACAGGGTCGACCAGTTCGGAACCTCGTCGGCCGTCTTAATAGCAAAATAGTAGGTTGTGTTTTCGGCGAGGCCGGTGACCACAAACGATTCACTGCTGCCGGCGATCTGCGGTGACGGTTCCCCGCTCACCTGGGTGGCGGCATCCCAGTTGGCATCGGTAATGGTCGACGTGGAGTAGCGAATATCGTACTCCGAAGCCGTACCCGAGTTGCCATCGTCGCCCGGCGCATTCCATGAAAGCCGGAGCGAGTTGACAGTAGCGCTGCCCAGTGAGAGATTGGCGATGTACGAGGGGGGCGTGTCTTCCTGGGCCGTCGTTTTGATCGCGATGTTCGACAGGATGGACCAGTTGGGAACTTCATCACCCGCCTTGATGGCAAAGTAGTAAGTCGTTGCCGGATCGAGTCCGGTAACGTCCATGGATTCCGCAGATCCTGCTATCTGCGGTGTGGGTTCACCCGTTACCTGGGTGGCGCTGTTCCAGTTGGCGTCCGTAATGGTGGACGTCGAGTATCTGATGTCGTATTGAGAGGCCGTACCACTGCTACCGTCATCGCCCGGCGCGGTCCAGGTGAGAGTGACGGAGTTAGCAGTCGGAGCGGCCGCTACAAGTTTAGCCCAGCCTGTGCCGGGGAGAGCCGCGACAAGAAGGCACGCGGCTGCAATTGTGAGATGCATACCTGATCGTGTCAGGCGATTCCTATCAGCACCGAAAGTCATCGTTCTTACCCCCATTCGTCGTATGTGACGAAATGTGTCATGGTCAGCTAGTTATTTGCTGCCCGGGGTCAATACAAATACCGTTCCGAAATCGAAACAGTCGAGTAATCGGCTGGGTGGCAGGTGGTTGGGATTACACACTGGACGCCCGTCTCGATCGTGAGCGGAAATCAGGTGTTCGTTTACTGGGCAATGTTTGATCGGTGAACAGGCAACTTGCAAGAGCTGTGACAAAATCGGGCACTTTGCAGTGATTCTATCATGGTTATTGGAAGATATGTTCCAAATGGGGACAGGGGTGGTCCGAACTGTTTCACTTCCACCGCGCGAGGACCGGATACCAGAGTGCCGGTAGATTCCAAAAGATTCTAACCGGGTCTTGAATAGTCGCAATAAACGATGTACTTTCCTTCGGGATCGATCGGACTGACCGACGAACCCGGACAATGAGTATCTGATATGCATGAACTGGCCATGGCGGATTCAATAGTCACCGGCGTCCTCGAGGAGATCGGCCGTCGCGGGATAACCCGTGTCCTGGCCGTTGGGCTGGAAGTCGGCGAATTGATGGACGTGGTGCCGGACTCCCTGAAGTTCGGCTTTGAGGTCGCGGTCCGGGGAACGGAACTGGCCGGTGCCCGCCTGGAGATCACAGAAGTCCCTCTGACCGCCGAATGTCCCGGCTGTACACAATCATTCCGCGTAGAGAAGTATTTGTTTGTCTGTCCGATCTGCGGCAATCGCGATATCAATGTTCTCACGGGAAAGGAACTCCGGGTGACATTTCTGGAGATTGATGATGACGCTTAGGTTGTGCGCCGTTACGGAAACATCGAGAAGAGTGAAGACACAATGACCAAAGTGCAACTTGAGAAAAACGTATTGTCCGAAAACGATCGAGTCGCCGCCGACATCAGAAGGCAGATGACCGATCACCGGATTCTGTGCCTCAACCTGGTAAGCTCGCCGGGATCGGGGAAAACCAGCCTGTTGGAAAAGACGCTGGCAGCTCTCGGGGGGGATCTCCGGATGGGTCTTGTAGCGGGTGATGTCCAGACTGAGAACGATGCCGATCGTCTTAAGGCGGCCGGAGGAGCCTGGGTGCGACCAATCGTAACCGGCGGCGCCTGTCATCTGGATGCCCGTATGGTGCAGAAGGCATTGAGCGATGCCCCGTTTGAGAAACTTGACCTGATGTTCATTGAGAATGTAGGCAATCTGGTTTGTCCCTCCAGTTACGATCTGGGCGAAGACATGAAAGTCGTTCTGATCAGCACGACTGAGGGCGACGACAAACCATCCAAGTATCCCGGCATGTTCCGGCGTTCATCGTTGATGATTGTCAACAAGACGGATTTGATGGCATACACGGATTTCAGCCGGGACAAGGTCCGCGATAACGCTCTGGCTATTAATGGGAGGCTGGATATATTGGAACTGTCATGCCGGAGTGGCGACGGCTTAGACGGCTGGTACGATTGGTTGAGGGACCGGGTCCGGGCCAAGAAAGCCTGATTACATAGCGTTGGAGCGGGAACACAATGCGGCAAACGGACAAACAGGCGGAGCAGTCATTTCGGCGATATCGGGCGCTGATCACCGGCATCGTCCAGGGGGTTGGGTTTCGTCCATTTGTCTTTCGGCTGGCCGAGGATCTCCACCTGGCCGGGTTTGTGCGCAACAGCGAAAACGGGGTGGTCGTTGAGATTGAAGGGGAGGTGGCACGGCTGGACCTGTTTGCCTCTCGTATCCGGTCAGAGGCGCCCCCTCGCGCGGATATCCAGGACTGCAGCTGGAGTGTTGTTCCCGCCACCCTGAACAGCGGATTCGAGATACTCGAGAGCACCGGCGGTGCCAGGGCGACAGCCATGATATCCCCGGACATTGCCGTCTGCCCGAGCTGTCTGGCCGAGCTGCTGGATCCCGAGGATCGTCGGTATCGGTATCCGTTTATCAACTGCACGAACTGCGGTCCGCGATTCACCATTGTCGACGGTGTGCCGTACGACCGGCTGTCGACTTCCATGGCCTCATTCAAGATGTGCCACGATTGCCGTGCCGAGTACGAAGATCCCCGCAATCGACGGTTTCACGCGCAACCAAACGCATGTCCCGTCTGCGGTCCCAGTCTGTGGGCGGAACAGGACGGCAGAACAGTCGCGACCGGCGATCCCGTTTTGTGGGCCGTAGACCTGTTGCGGGCGGGCGGCATTCTGGCGGTCCGGGGACTGGGTGGCTTTCACCTGGCGGTGAATGCTGCCAACACTGCGGCAGTCACGACCCTGCGCGAGCGAAAAGGACGGGCGGAGAAGCCGTTTGCGGTTATGGTTGCGGATGTAGCGGCTGCCCGCGCTATTTGTGAGGTCGACGATTCTGAGGTGGAGTTGCTGGAGTCTGTCGCCCGACCGATTGTCCTGCTGAAAAAGCAGAAAAACACGTCTGTGGCGCAGGCGGTTGCCCCGGGGCAGCACTGCCTGGGCGTGATGCTGCCGTACACGCCGCTTCATCATCTCCTGCTTCAGCAGGGTTTGTCTGTGCTGGTGATGACCAGCGGCAATCTCTCGGAGGAGCCGATCGTCATCGGTAACGCCGAAGCCCGGGAACGGCTGCGCGACCTGGCCGATGCCTACTTAATGCACGATCGCGAGATCCGGCAACGATGCGATGACTCTGTGGTCCGCATCCAGCGTGGACATGTCCGCATGATTCGTCGATCGCGCGGATATGTGCCGTCTCCTCTGCAATTGCCATTTGCGACAACCCAGCCGATCCTGGCCTGCGGGGGAGAACTGAAAAACACAATTGCGCTGGCCAGGGGCAACGATGTGTACCTGAGTCAACACATTGGGGATCTGGACAATCCGGCCGCATATGCCTTCTTTGGACACTGCATTCATCAACTGGAAGAGATTCTGGAGATAGAACCGACTGTCGTGGTGCACGATCTTCACCCGGAGTATCTCAGCACCAAATGGGCGGTTGCCCGCAAGAATGTCACGTTGCTGGGCGTACAGCACCACCACGCCCACCTGGCGTCGGTGCTGGCTGAGAACTGCACAACCGGGCGGGCCGTAGGGATTATTCTGGATGGCACCGGTTACGGGCCGGACGGGACGGTGTGGGGCGGCGAAGTGCTGGTCGGTGACTGTCTGTCTTACGAACGATGGGCCTGGCTTGATCCGGTGCCGTTACCCGGGGGAGAGGCCGCGATTCGCCAGCCCTGGCGGATGGCGCTGAGTCGCCTTCGGGCAGCCGGCTATTCTCTTGAGGACGTCAGATCGATTCCCGGTCTGGCGGATATAGACGATCAAGCCCTCACCATTATCTGGCAGATGTGCCAACAGAGGATCAACTCGCCGATGACCTCGAGTTGCGGACGTCTCTTTGATGCCGTTTCGGCCATGCTGGGACTGTGTACGGAGATCACCTACGAGGCCCAGGCCGCTATCGCCCTGGAAATGGCTATTGAATCCGATGAATCGACCGCGTGCGGGCGTCTACAAAATCAAGTAGCCGTGGGCAAGCTGGATGTCTCTCACATGATAACGAGCGTCGTGGACGACCTGGACACAAAGACCAGTGTACCGCGCATCAGCACCCGTTTTCACAGGGGAGTGGGCGACCTGTTTGTCGACGCGGCCGAAGCTGCGGCCGCCAGGCACAATCTGGATACCATGGCACTTTCCGGCGGCGTGTTTCAGAATAGCTACCTGTTTGACTATATGGTTGGACGGTTGGAAGCGAAGGGCTACCGCGTGCTTACGCACTCCCGGGTGCCTGCCAATGACGGCGGCCTGGCGCTGGGGCAGATTGCAGTGGCTATGGCTCAGCTACAGCAAAACGAGAGATAGAGGATACCATGTGTCTGGCGATACCGGGGCGGCTTCTGGAGATTATGAAGGAAAACGGTTTGCTGATGGGGCGACTTGATTACTCCGGGACCACGCACACAGCCTGTCTGGAGTACGTGCCGGAGGCGCAGGTGGGACAATACGTGGTGGTACACGCGGGGTTCGGTATCAGCGTAATCGATGAAGATGAGGCGGCCAAAACACTGGCGATCTGGCAGGAGTATAGTGAATCCCTGGAGCGCGGTGAACTTGATACGCCGCAAACTGATGCGGAGCCTGAACAGTGAAATACCTGGAAGAGTTTCGCGACCCGGAGCTGGCTCAATCGATACTCAATCGAATTCAGAAAACGGTCACGCGGCCCTGGACAATCATGGAAGTCTGCGGTGGTCAGACGCATTCAATTGTGCGTAACGGGATCGATCAGTTGCTTCCGGAGCAGGTGGAACTGATTCACGGTCCCGGGTGTCCGGTCTGTGTGACCGGTCTTGAGACAATCGATCGAGCCATTCATATTGCCGGTCAATCCAATGTCATGTTCACGTCTTTCGGCGATATGCTGCGCGTTCCGGGTTCTGAGTCGGATCTTTTCCGGACCAGGTCGTCGGGTGCCGATGTGCGGATAGTGTATTCGCCACTCGATGCCGTGCAACTGGCGCGGGAGAATCCTGATCGGCAGGTCGTGTTTTTTGCGGTTGGTTTCGAAACCACGGCACCCAACGCCGCTATGGCTGTCTGGAAGGCAAAGCAGGAGGGTCTGCATAATTTCTCCTTGCTCGTATCTCACGTACTGGTGCCGCCGGCAATTGAAGCCCTGGTCTCCGACGAGGACAACAGAATTCAGGCCTTCTTGCTGGCCGGTCATGTGTGCGCGGTGGCGGGGTTTCAGGAGTACGAAGCGCTGGCCGAGCGGTATGAGGTGCCGATGGTTGTCACCGGCTTCGAACCGGTTGACATCCTGGAAGGGATTCTTGAAGCGGGGATACTGATTGAATCCGGGGCGGCTGCCGTGACAAACCGCTATGCCCGTGTCGTCAGGCGCGAGGGCAACCCTCGAGCCCGGCAACTGCTGGCCGAGGTTTTTGAGGTATGCGATCGTCAGTGGCGAGGTATCGGGGTAATTCCGCAGAGTGGCTACCGTCTGCGCCCCGAGTTCCGAAGCTATGACGCCGAGCAATTGTTTGCCGTAGACACGCTAACGGCCCGGGAATCGTCGCTGTGCATCAGCGGCCAGATCCTGCAGGGGAAGAAAAAGCCGCCGGAGTGTCCCGCGTTCGGGAGAGAGTGTACGCCCCAGAAACCGCTGGGTGCTACTATGGTGTCGTCGGAAGGCGCCTGCACCGCCTATTATGCCGGTCACAGATACCGAAGTATTGCCAGGAGTTGAACCCGATGTTACTGAAGGTGTGAACACAGCAATGAAACCGGAAGATATCAGTTGTCCGCTCCCTATCGGCGAGCACGATACCGTTCAACTCAGTCATGGCAGCGGTGGGAGGATGACTCAGGATCTGGTGAGTCGGCTGTTTCTGTGGGCTTTTGACAACCACCACCTGAACCGTCGCGATGACGCGGCCCTGCTGGATGTCGCGAGGGGAAAGCTGGCGTTCAGTACGGATACGTTCGTAGTTGATCCGATCTTCTTCCCGGGTGGCAGTATCGGTGATCTGGCGGTTAACGGTACGGTCAACGACCTGTGCTGTCACGGCGGCATACCCCGGTATTTGAGCGCCGGGTTCGTTCTCGAGGAAGGGCTGCTGCTGACCGAACTGAAATCGGTCGTGGTGGCTATGAAGAGGGCTGCCGAGGCTGCCCGTGTAAGTATAGTCTGCGGTGATACGAAAGTTGTCAACCGGGGCAAGGGCGATAAGATATTTGTCAATACATCGGGTCTTGCCACTATTGAGCATCCCTATCGGATAGGTGCCGATCAGTTGAGGCCCGGCGACCGGATTCTGATCAACGGGACGATTGGCGATCACGGGGTGGCGATTCTGTCGTGTCGGCAGGGGCTGAGCTTCCAGACGCCTATAGAGAGCGATACCGCCCCGCTGTGCGATCTGGTGCAGGCGGTGCTGTCACAGGTGGGGGAAGGACTCCACGCCATGAGAGACGCCACCAGGGGCGGTGTGGCGGCCACGCTGAATGAACTTGCGGCCAGTTCCGACGTGGGCATCCAACTGCAGAGTGACGCCCTGCCGGTGGCCCCGGCTGTTCGGGGAGCCTGCGAATTGCTGGGTTTGGATCCCCTGTACGTGGCCAACGAGGGCAAAATGCTGTTTGTGGTGACGCCCGAGGTCGCGGCGATAGCGCTGAACGCACTGCGCGCTCATCCGCAGGGCGTTAACGCCGCAATCATCGGCGAGGTGGTGGCGGAGTCCTCGGGTATGGTATCGGTGCGTATGCCGCTCGGGACGTCCCGTATTGTGGATATGCCCGTGGGCGAACAGTTGCCCCGTATCTGCTAAAATGCACCGGTCTGTCGGTATTGTTTGACAGTGTTTAATCAGCGACGTATCATTTCCTTTGCCATTACAGAATCTTATCATAGAACAGGTTGGAGGTATTCTGATGGATGCATCTGCCGCCGCCGACGGCGATTCCAAGGGTACGGTCGTTGATACTCCGCAGCCAACTATTAAGCCGGTCGAAGCCAAAGAGCGGATCGGGTCGATAGATGTTTTGCGCGGATGTGCCTTGCTTGGAATCCTGGCTGTCAATATCTCGTTTTTCGCCTATCCCGATGCGGTAATGATGGACCCGACCGTCATCGGCGGGTTCAGCGGAGCCAATCTCTGGGTCTGGAAGATTATCCAGGTTGTGTTCTATCAGAAAACCATGACGCTTTTCAGCATGCTGTTTGGCGCCGGGCTGATTCTGTTCGCCGCTCGCGTGACGGCCAAAGGGGGCGATGCCCGAAAGGTGTACTATCGTCGCATTCTCTGGCTGCTTGTTATTGGTCTGTGCCATGCCTACCTGCTGTGGAATGGTGATATTCTTGTCTACTACGCCATTTGCGGGTTACTCCTTTACTTGTTCAGGAAACTGTCGCCGGTCAAACTGCTGATAATCGGCTTCATCCTTATGGGCGTTGGCTCGGTAGTGCAAATGGGCATTGGGGCCGGGATCGGGTATGTCCGTGAGCGGGCGATAGCTGCTCAGGAGGCCGTGGACGCCGGTGAGACACCGGCCGATGACGACCGTCAGTGGATGACCATGTGGAGTCAGATGAAGGTCGGTTTTGAACCGTCGGAAGAATTTATAGACGGCGAGGTCGAGGCTTTTCAGGGGGGCTATGGTGACGTGTGGCTGCATCGTCTACCGTATCTCATTCAGATGCAGATTTTTGGTTTCATATTCATGATAGGCTGGAAAGTGGGTGGTCTCATGTTGTGGGGGATGGCCCTGATGAAACTGGCGGTGTTTTCAGCGGAACGTTCATTCCGTTTCTACTGGCTCTGTCTGGTGATAGGCTACGGCGTGGGAATACCGCTCTCAGCCTACGCCGCGGGTGACATGATTGCCCATGACTTTGATATCGCCCGAAGCTTTTTGTTTGATTGGCAGATTGATAATGTCGCCGCCCTGTTTGTTTCGTTCGGACATATCGGAGCGGTCATGCTCATTTGCAAGCGGGGATTTTTCGGCTGGATGACCAATCGGCTGGCTGCGGTAGGCCGGATGGCGCTGACCAACTACCTCATGACAACGGTCATCTGCACGACCATATTCTACGGTTATGGGTTCGGCCTTTTCGGAGAGATTGAACGAATCGGTCTGGCAGGATTTGTGGCTGCAATATGGATCGTGCAACTCGCCTATAGCCCGGTGTGGCTGAAGCACTTCAGGTTCGGTCCTGCGGAATGGCTTTGGCGGGCGTTAACTTACGGGCGACGACCGGCCATGCGCATTGTTGAACACGCAAAGGAAGTCAGCCCGGCCGCGTGAGGCCGAAAGGGCTTATTCATAGCGCAGGGCGACTATGGGATCCACCCGGGCCGCCCGCCAGGCGGGATACATGCCGGCGATAATGCCGGTCCCCGCCGACAGCACAAACCCGACCGCTATCCAGAACAGCGACAGCTCATAGTGCCAGTCCAGCGCTGCCGTGACTATCAAACCTACCGCGGCGCCAAACACGATGCCTACCAGTCCGCCCAGACCGGTCAACGTAGCCGCCTCCACGAGAAACTGAAGGAGAATGTTGGCTCGCCGCGCGCCAATAGCCTTGCGCACGCCGATCTCACGGGTACGCTGGGTGACAGCTACCAGCATGATGTTCATGACGCCGATGATACCAACCATCAGTCCCACGCAGGCGACCGCTGTGGCGCCGAGTTGAACTTTCGATGTAATGTTGTTCACTTCTTCCTTGAACATCTCCTGAGTATTGATGCCGAAGTTGTTTTCGTCCTCGGACCGCAACCGCCGAACACGCCTCAGGGCGTTGACCACCTGATCCATAGCCTCGCCGAAGGCATCGCGGGAGACAGCACTGACAATCAGATACACGCTTTCCCGTCCGGGGTACAGTCGATCAAACGTGGTCATGGGGATGAAGATGAAATCGTTTTCACTGATGTTGAAGAGGTCCTCGACCCGTTCCTGCACGCCGATGACGGTGAACTTGTAGCCGTTGAGACGGATTTCCTTGCCGATGCCCTCAGACGGATGATCAAACAGCGCCTCGGATATGTCGGGTCCGATCACGCAGACTTTCGAGGCCAATTCCATGTCGCGGTCGTCGATAAAGCGGCCGTATTCGCAGTCACGATTGGCGACAATAGCCTGAGTCGGCCAGCAGCCGCGAAGGTCATCGGGGTTGCGGATCTGTCTGTCGCCGTATTTCGCGACGTTGTTATAGGATTTCTTTTCGGGCGAAACGGCTTTGACCAGCGGGCACATTTGCTGAATCGCCAGGGCTTCGTCCATGGTGATGTCTTTGCGTCGACGTTGCTCCTCGGTGAGATTGTCAAAATCGGTGTTGTTGTCCCACTTGGAGATGTACATCACGTTGGAGCCGATTTTGTCGATGGATGATTCGGTATAGCGATTGAATCCTTCCATTATGGTGTTTACCAGGATCATGGCGCCAACTCCGATCATGACGCCCAGGATGGTCATGAAACTGCGGAATTTGTTGGCTCGAACGGAGTCCAGAGCCAGTTTGATCCCTTCCCGTACCTCGGCGAAGGACTTCCACCACTTACTCATAGCTCAGCGCCTTAATCGGATCCAGTCGGGCCGCTTTCATGGCGGGGTAGATGCCAAAAAACAGCCCCACGACGGTTGAAATGCCCAGTCCCAGTATTATGCCGAGACCGGTGGGAGTCGTTTGTATATCCATCACGTTGGTGAGAATAGCGGATCCGGCCCACACACCGAGGGCCACTCCGGCGGCCCCGCCCACGATCGACAGAATCAATGACTCGTACAGAAACTGAGAGAGGATGTTGTGTTGACGGGCACCGAGGGACTTGCGTATCCCTATTTCACGGGTTCTCTCGGTCACTGATATCATCATGATGTT
>JAHIVM010000102.1 GCA_018816665.1 Candidatus Zixiibacteriota bacterium | reverse complement strand
TGTTTCCACCGGTAACCAGAAGTCCCACCACGGCCGAATTCAGCAGCGGCAGTCCTATCAACCCACCGGCAAAGAGGTCCGTGAAATTGCTCACCGTCCATCCCGAACTGACAGCGGCACCGATTGTAACCGCGGAACCCGCCGGCAAAAAGGCCACCCGGAACATCCAGACCAAAGGTAACACCATAACGAGCAACACTACCACCAGAGCAAGATACTGCAGAACTCGTCCGGCAGATGTTATCCGGCTTACCATGCCGTCCCCCTTTGACGCATGAGGAAAAACTGCAACAGGGAAAACACCGCCACAATGACGAACAGCACATAGGCTGCGGCACAGGCATACCCGATTTGGAAGGCCGTGGTCAGACCTTTCTCATACACGAAATACACCGCGGTCGAGGTCTCAAACTTGCCCTTGGTCATGACGAAGATTTCTATGAACACCTGGAAAGACTTGATGGAGTTGATGACCAGAATGAACAGGGCAACCGGGCGCAACAACGGTAAGGTGATCGAAAAGAACTGCCGGGTGGGCGAGGCACCCGAGATCTCCGCCGCCTCATACAGCTCATCGGGTATCGCCTTCAGGCCCGAGAGAAATATCAGCATGTAGTATCCCACCGACATCCAGACATCCATTGCCATGATCGAATACAAAGCCGTACTGCTGGAAACGAGAAAGCCGTGAGCCGGAGGGGTCAGTCCCACCGACTCCGTCAACAATGCCACATAACCGCCCCGTTCGTAGAGATGCGTGAACACAAGGGCAATGACGACCATCGACGTTATCGAAGGAAGAAAAAAGGCTGAGCGGAACAATGAACGTCCGGGAAACCGTCGATTGACAAGCAGCGCCATGCCCAGTGAAATCACAGTCGTTGCCGGAATCGTCCCCACCACAAACACGAACGTATTTTTCAGAGATTGGACAAAGTCCGGATCGGCAAACAACCGTCGGTAGTTGTCCAGACCGATCCAGCTATAGCCCTTGACCAGCAGGCGGTAGTCGGTGAACCCCATGTATAGGGAGTACACCAGGGGAAACGCCCAGAACAGAAGAAACACCGCAATCCAGGGCGAACTCAAAACAAGGCCTGTACAAGCCGGTCGCTTCATTCCCGATTCTTGATATTGGTAATATTGATCTGGGCCTGCCGCAGCGGATCACCCACGAGATGAGACCCGAACAAGGCGTCCTCGACCGCCTTCTCAATTTCCTCTTCTATATATACCCAGTCCGGATCAACCGGGGGATGGGTGGCCAGACGCAGCTGTCGAATGAAGGTCTGGAGATTCGGATTGCTCTCGAAATACGGATCCTTCTGTGCGGCCCGGCTGGACGGATTCGCCGACCGGTTGGCCTTGCAGAATCTCAGTTGGTTGTCCGGCGACGTAATGAAGGCTATCAGCCTGGAGGCAGCATCCGGGTTATCGCTGGCGGCGTTGACGGCCAGAAATTCTCCGCCCATGAACGAACGCCCCGGGAACACACCACCTGTCGGCAATTCGGGACCCGGCATGAGAGTCGTGGTAAAGTTAATCTTTCGGTTCTCCAACTCAATGCGCTTCAGCAGCCAGTCCCCCGAGAGTACGAAACCGATTTCGCCGTCGAGGAACGCATCCTCAATTGCCCGCTGGGTACCCACAAAGCTGCAGGAATCATGGAGTTGCTGGTAGAACCCCAGGGCCTGCACGGCATCAGTCGACGACACAATACAGTACTTACCATCGTCAGTGAAAAAACGAGCCCCTATCGACCAGAAGAAGGGCAGAAACTTTTTGTACAGGCGGTGTTTCTCCGCGGTATTGGAACCCCAGCCGTGCTTGCCGACGTTGCGGGATATCGTCCAGGCGGCATTATACATCTCCTGCCATCCGACGGGCAAATAGTCCTCTTTGTAGCCGGCCAGTTTCAGCAGGTCACGGTTGACATATAACACCCGGGTGCCCAGAATCCAGGGACGCGCATACACTTTATTCTCATACGTGGCCATGCCCCAGCCGTCATACTGCGAGCTGTCGGCCGCTACCTGGGCCGAAATATCCATGATCTGATCGTTCGCCGCGAACTGGGCAATCCAGTCGGAGCCGAGTTCTACAACATCGGGGCCTGAACCCGAGGCAAAGGCTATCGCTATTTTTTCATGACCGTTAGACCAGGTCAGATCAGTGAGTTTTACCTTGATGTCGGGATTGGCCGCCTCGAACTCTTTCACCATGGACTGAATGGTCGGTTTGATTGCCGGGTCAGTCCAGAACTGCCACCAGTCGACAGTTGTTTCTGCCGCCACCGAACCGCCGACAGCCAGTACCACCACACTCGTAACTATCGTGAGTAATGCTCGCATAATCTCCTCTCCGTAATGGTCCAGTAATATAGATTCAGCCTCACGAGGGTCAACCTAAATTCTTTTTGTTGAACCGCGGGCCGCCCCTCCGGTACTTGACTTCATGTTATTGCTTCTCCAGCTACTCACTGTAGCATGGTTTGACATGACTCGCCTGCCGGTCCTGCTGGGAACGGGTCTGGCGATTCTCATTGTATTGTACACCATGTTCCACAAAAAGAGCCGGGCGGCCTATCGGATGAGGGAGATCGGCGGTCTGAAGGCGGTCGAGGAAGCTATCGGCCGGGCTACCGAGATGGCACGCCCCATTCTGTTTACGCCCGGATGGGGGGGAGATATCCAGCGTCCGACCACAATTGCCTCAATGAATATTCTCTCCCACGTAGCCGAAACCACCGCCTCATATGACTGCCCCCTGGTGTACCCCACTCATGACCCGGTCATTATGTCGGTAGCCCAGGAAGTCGTCAAGGGCAGCTATGCCAGGGCCGGATACCCGGATCGGTTCCGGGAAGACGACATCCGCTATGTGTCATCGTCGCAATTCGGCTATGCGGCCGCGGTCGATGGGTTGATTACACGAACGAAGCCCGCCTCGATTTTCCTGCTCGGGACCTTCGAAGCCGAATCGCTGATTCTGGCCGAGACCGGCAACAGCGTGGGTGCCATCCAGATCGCCGGCACCGACTCAACCATCCAGCTGTCGTTTTTCATCGTAGCCTGCGATTACACGCTGATAGGCGAGGAGCTGTTTGCCGCCTCAGGGTACCTCTCTAAGGATGAATCGATTCTGGCCTCGGTAAGAGCACAGGATATTCTGAAAGTGGCTATCGCCCTGTTTATACTGGTCGCAGCCGTATGGGCAACAATCAACCCTGATTCCACATGGTGGCGATTCTGATGAAGCGACGAGTACCACAGATCGCGTGCGCCATATTCGGGATACTCCTGTTTGCCCTGTACTTCTCACAGCATGAAACAGCCCGGCAGGTGTTTCTTTTCGTAACTAATGATGTCTGGCAGATTGTATTCGCCTTCACCCTGATAGTGGGGGTGATCAGTTTCGTACGGGTCAACCTGAAGGCTATAGAGCGACGAAACGACTGGCCGTATCGGATAGTCTCGCTGGTCGGGCTGTTCACGATGCCGGTACTGGCTCTCATCTGGGGCATCAAGGGTGGCTCCCCGTTCATGTGGGTATTCGACAACATCCAGGTCCCTATGCAGTCGACCGTGTTTGCGCTCCTGGCCTTTTTTGTCGCCTCGGCCGCGTTTCGCGGTTTTCGCGCCCGATCGCTCCCGGCTACCATCCTCCTGCTTTCCGCCGTGCTCACGCTGCTGAGTCGTTCGGATCTGGGCGGTTTTCTCTCTGATTACCTTTCGCCGGTTGCGGAATGGGTGCGCAACAACCCCAGCATGTCGGCTCGCCGCGCGATACTGATCGGCATCGGACTGGGTTCGCTTACCACCTCGCTTCGGGTGATCCTGGGAATCGAACGCACCTGGCTCGGTGGGGGAAAGCCATGAAACTGGAAAGTCGCCACTATTGTTTTGCCGGTCTGGCCCTTGTTGTAGTTGTCGCCATGGTCCTCGGATTCCGTCCCAGTGTGCAACCATCTCCGGAAACACAACGGATGTACGAGTACATCGATGCGCTGCCTGAGGGTTCGATTCTGATTGTCTCATTTGATCATGAGGCGTCGTCATTACCGGAAATCAGACCGCTGGCTGTGGCCTTCCTCCGTCATGCGTTTTCGCGCGGACACCGGTTGATCGGCGTGGCTCTGCTGGCCGAGGGGACGGGCATCGGCTATGGTCTGATGAACGAAATCGGTGCCGAATACAACCGCAGCTACGGTTCGGATTATGTCTACCTGGGTTTCAAGCCGCAGTACATTGCCGCCATCCTGTCCATGGGTGAATCGATACCGGCCACCTTTCCGGAGGATTACGCCGGGCGCCTCTCGGACTCATTGGCACTCATGCGGGAGGTTCAGAACTACGATGATATCGCCGGCGTGATCTCAATCGCCGATGGCTCCCTGACCACGCACTGGATGGAATACGGGCGAGGCAACTACGGTATCACGGTAGCAGCCTTCGTGGCTGCGGCCATGGTGACGACATATGATCCGTATCTGGCCTCGGGACAGATGCACGCCATCGTGGGCGGGCTGCGGGGAGCTGCAGAATATGAAAAACTGATCGGGATCGGCGGGAGCGGCGCCCGGGGCATGCTGGCTCAAACCGTATCCCACCTGTACGTGATCGGATTGATTATCGTGGGTAATGTGCTGTACTTCCGGCAACGAATGAAGAGGCGCCGCTAATGGAACTCTCAACCCTCATTGCCGGCATTCTGACCCTGGCGATTTTCACTTTCCTGTATCGGGACAACCCGATTTACAAAGTGGCGGAGTCGCTCCTCATCGGTGTGTCAATAGGCTACTTCCTGGTCGTCACCTGGACCAATAGCCTGATGGCCTCGCTGTTCACGCCTCTGTTTGGCGAAGGCCGCATTATCCTGATTCTTCCGCTTGTTCTGGGGCTGTTGATGTTTGGCCGGCTACACAGCAAAACATCGGCGCTCTCACGTATTCCCATTGGCGTGTTGATCGGCTCCGGAGCGGGTGTGGCTATCCCGGCCATGCTGGGCGCCCGGACGCTGGCCCAGATGTCGGCCACGGTGTCGCCGCTGATGATCGACGGTTCCCTCAACATATCGGGTATTGTGGTGCTGATCGGCGTGATCTGCACTCTGGCCTACTTCTACTTCAGTCGTGAACATGAAGGCGGGCTGGGGGCGGTGGCAAAAACGGGGACCTGGTTTCTGATGATATTTTTTGGCACAACCTTCGGGTACACGGTCATGTCGCGCATGTCGACATTTATAGGTCGCGCTGAATTCCTGCTGGTTGATTTCCTGAAACTGACGAACTGACCGGGATCGCATTCCCGTCCGCGAAATCCCTTTGTTTCGACCTCAGCAGCAACGCTCGCCACACGGTCCAGTGAAACAGGCCCGCCCAGGTTCCCAGACCTACCCGGGCGATGAACATATACCGCGTATGACCGGGGATGAAGTCCTCCGGCCCCGGACTGGCCCACACCCAAAGAGATAGCGCGGCTACGGCGGCCGATGTCACTGCCGCTCCCAGCCAAAATCCGATCTTCCGACCAACCGTTCTCTCACCGGGCAGCCTGGCCCGAGACGGCAGGCCACTCCCAAAAAAGAAATACAACCCGATCACCAGGGCACCTCCAATTGAACTGCCGTGCTGGAGAATACGATACACGCGCGACGTGTAACCCAATACAGTGACCTCGCTCAGGAAGAAGTCGATCCGGCTGGCCACCTGTCCGGCGGCATGGGTAAACGAATCCCAGAAAAAGTGGCTCATGGCACCGACAAGCACGGACGTCGCCAGGATTACCCAGGACCGTTTGGTTTTTAGGTCAAATCTGCTTACCGCCAGGCCGGACAGCCAGCACTCCAGGGGGCGGGGGAGATGACGGATGAACTCGTACTTGAAAAGGCGATGAAAAACGATCGAAAAGAGCATCCCGGCCGGGATGCAGAACAAAACCAGACCGGACCAGGAATGGCTGAAGCCACGCCACGTCGTGTCGGCCAGCAGGAAGTAGAGCAGGTCCGGACTCATGGCGCCGGCAATCAATCCGGACAGCGAGAACCAATTGGGCCAAAGTCGCTTGAGCGGGAGGACTATCGCCGGATGTGATATCGTGAACGGCATATTCCCTTATATACGGCGGGGGCAGGCTGGTTCATAAACTTTTGCTTACGGACTTGCGGCTCCGGTCGGACCGGCGTAGTATGCTGTTACCCCGGAGATGCCCTGAGAGAATGAAGTGCCCGAAGTGCAAAGTCCAGATGATTGAGCAGAAACGCTCCTTCCACAAACAACGGAAATGGGTCTGCCCGAAGTGCCGGCGAGTCCGTTTTCAGCAGCCCCAAAAGTGACACTTGCTGGAATCCTCAGGACCTATTATTCAGGTTGAAACTTCGCATCGAATATGCCGCCCCGTCCGGAGTACACAGAATGAGGAACACAGCGAGAGATATGGATATACGAGTAGGGACATCGGGATACAGCTTCGATGACTGGAAGGGCAATTTCTACCCCGATCGAATAGAGAAGGGGAAGATGCTCGATGTTTACGCCAAGCACTTCCCGACCGTGGAGATCAACTCCACATACTACGGCATCCCCCATCCCAGGGTGTTTGACAACATGCTGAAGAAGGTCCCCGAGGGGTTTGACTTCATAGTCAAGGCACCCGGGCCGGTGACTCACAAACGCACCGGGATTGAGGCGGATGTTGCTACATTCAAGGATGCCGTCCGGCCGCTTTCCGAGGCGGGCCGGCTCTCCGGCGTCCTGGCCCAGTACCCGTTCTCGTTCAAGTTCTCGCCTGCGACCCTGGACTACGTGTCTCAGTGCCGCTCAATACTCGATCCGCATCCGCTGTTTGTGGAGTTCCGGCACGACAGTTGGGTGAACCGCGCGATGTACGACCGCCTGAGGGCCGAGGGAATCGGGTATGTGTGTGTCGACGAACCGCAGCTTCGCGGACTTCTGAAGCCGGATTGCTTTGCCACTACCGATACGGCGTACATACGGCTGCACGGGCGCAATGCCGAGCAATGGTGGAATGGCGGAGCTTTACGCTATGACTACAATTACTCAGACGATGAATTGCAACACTGGAAGGAGAAAGTCCGTAAGATCATGCTAAAGGTCAAACGCGCGTACGTGTTTTTCAACAACTGCCACGAGGGTCAGGCCGCATCCAATGCGATGCAATTTGCCGCCATGGTTAAGGACTGAACCTGATTTTAGTTGACCCGACGCCCATCGGAATAGAGCTTAGTTAGTTACATAGATAAGGAAGGTTAATGCACTTACGAGTAGAGAATATACGCAAGGAGTACGACGGCAAGGTTGCGGTGGACAACCTGTCGCTTGATGTTCCCAAGGGGGCCATCTTCGGAATCATCGGTCCCAACGGGGCCGGCAAAACCACTACCATCCGCATGATCATGAATATCATCGCTCCCGATTCGGGCAGGATACTGCTCGACGGCAGGGAAATCGATGCTTCCTTCAAGGACCGCGTCGGTTACCTCCCTGAGGAGCGGGGGCTGTACAAAAAGATGACGGTCAGCGAAATCGTGGTGTACATGGCCGAGTTGAAGGGACAGTCACCCGCCAGGACCAAAGCTGTCATGGACGGCTGGCTCAAGCGGATTCAACTCGAAGAATACAAAGACCGCAAGGTGGAAGAATTGTCCAAGGGGATGGCCCAGAAGCTGCAGTTTGTCACGACAATCATCCACGACCCTGAAATCGTCATTCTCGATGAAATCTTTTCGGGGCTGGACCCGATCAATATCGAACTGATCAAAGACATCCTGCTGGAAATGAAACGGGCCGGCAAAACGATCCTCTTTTCGACGCACGTCATGGAACAGGCCGAAAAACTGTGCGACTACCTGTGTATGATATCAAAGGGGAAGAAGGTTATCGACGGTCGTTTGTCTGATGTTAAGGCCGGTTTCGGCACCAACTCCGTACAGATCGAGATGGAAGGCGACGGTGCTTTCGTGCAGAAACTCCCCGGGGTGATTTCGTTTTCAGAGTTCAACAACTATGTCGAGGTGGAACTGGAGAAGGGTGTGTCAAGCGATGCGCTCCTGAAAGCCCTGGCCGAGCGCGTGTCGGTCCGACGGTTCGAGGTCATGGAACCCTCGCTGTACAACATCTTCATTAACATGGCAAAGGTTGATCCGGCCGAATCTCAGGCGACGGAAGGAGGACAACATGTCTAAATTCTGGACGGTCCTGAAGCGGGAATACCTGCAGGTAGTCAAAAAAAAGTCATTTGTGGTGGGCATTGTTCTGACACCCGTACTGATGGCCGGCTTCATGCTCCTGCCCGCCCTGCTGGCCACAAAAGAGGTCTCAAACACCGAACGTCTGGCGGTCATTGATCGCGGGGGAGAGGGCGTTGGGCAACAGTTTACCGATGCGCTCGGACGTTACATCATCGAGGACTCAGACAGTCTGCCGTCGTTTGAAGTCACGTCCGTAATCAATATTCCGCCGGCAGACACGGCCCGTTTCACCGCTGTGTACGACTCGCTGGTGACTGAGGTCAAAAACAAAGAGCTGCGCTATTTCCTGGTAATCCACCCGGAACCGCATGTGGCGGACAGC
The DNA here is from genome assembly GCA_018816665.1 of Candidatus Zixiibacteriota bacterium. Taxonomy (GTDB): domain Bacteria; phylum Zixibacteria; class MSB-5A5; order GN15; family FEB-12; genus JAHIVM01. The sequence continues at coordinate 5,519 of JAHIVM010000102.1, read as the reverse complement.
AACCTGCTGCTGGTCACCAATTCCGATAATTTCCAGGCAATCAATCGGTTTGAGGCCCGCCTGTCGGACATTCTCTCGGCGCGGCGCCTTGAAATCAGCAATATCAACCTTCCGGTGGACTCGGTCCTGACCCTGACCGAACGACTTGACCTGCCCATGCGGGATACCAAGGGCGAGTCCATTCCGTTCCTGGTCAAATACCTGGCGTCACTTGTATTTGTCATGATGATATATGGTATGATTCTCGGGTACGGCAGTATCGTTATGCGCTCCGTCATTGAAGAGAAAAACAGCCGCATTATGGAAGTCCTGGTTTCGTCCGTTTCGCCGTTCCAGATGATGCTGGGCAAAATACTCGGGCTCGGGGGTGCTGCTTTCACTCAGGTCGCCATCTGGGTCATCGTGGGCGCAGGTTTGTCCGGATCGGCCGCGGCCATGATTGACGCCGCCGTTCAACGAGTGGTTTTTAACCCCGTAATAGCCGTGTTTTTCGTGCTTTTCCTGGTCAGCGGGTACATCATGTACTCGACCCTGTTTGCACTTATTGGCTCAGTGGTTAATTCCGATAAAGAAGCTCAGAGCTTCGTGTTTCCGATCACGATGTTCCTGATCCTGCCGGTCATTCTCGGCAGCGCAGTCGTTCGCGATCCGTACGTTACCTGGGCTCAGGTCCTGGCTTACATACCGTTTTTCGCGCCGACGATGCAGATGATGCGGGTGTTGTTCATAGCCCCCACGGCGGACTCATACTCGCTGTTTTCGGGGATTGTGGGAGAGGCGACTCTGTCATTGTTAATAGTTGTGGTGACAACCATTGTTGTTGTATGGTTAACATCGAAAATCTTCCGGGTTGGCATTCTGATGTACGGCAAACGTCCGACCCTGGGTGAACTGGTGAAGTGGATAAAGTATTAAGCGAGAAAGCCGTCCTGACATGTTGAGTCACAAGACATTACCGCGCGTGTTATTGCTTCTGGCCGCATTTGTGTTTTTCTCGGCCAATACCGTGTACTTTCTGGAGGATCCCGATGGTCCTCTGTCGGCGGCCACGGTGGACGGGATGTATCACTTTGATTTTGAGACCGCAGCCCAAAAGGGGCCCCATCTCAATCTCAAGTCAGCCATCCTGGTGAACTACGACAACGGTGATGTTCTGTACGCCAAAAACGCTGAGACCGTCCGCCCGATTGCCAGCATAACCAAGCTGGTGACGGCTATGGTTGTCCTGGACAACGGTATCGACCTCCAGAAAACGGAGATCATTACCAAGGAGGATGCCCACCGATCCTCCAAATCCCGCCTGCGAGTGGGCTACGAAATGACTCTGCTTGATCTGTTGTATGCGGCTCTCATGAACTCAGACAACCGGGCTGCCAGGGCGCTGGCCCGCGCCACCAGTGGCTCCATCGAGGCCTTCGCCAAAGAGATGAACTACAAGGCCAGGCAGCTCAATCTCAGAAAGACAGAGTTTTACGAACCTACCGGGCTGGATCAGCGCAATGTGTCAACGGCACACGAGGTCGCGAAGATCCTCCACTATGCCTACGACTACGAACTGATAAAGAAGATCACCTCGCAACAGAAGCCGCATATGTGCCAGGTGGTTAACCGCAAACGAACAAAAAAACAGATGGCCAACACCAATCTGCTCATCCATTCCAAATACAAGGTTCTCAGCGGAAAAACCGGCTACATTCGAGCAGCCGACTACTGCCTGACCACGCTTGTCAAAAACAAGCAGGGGGAGAGGCTGACCGCTGTCGTACTGGGTGTCCCCGGGGACAGGTTGCGCTTCAAGGAATGCCGACGTTTGATTGACTGGGGTTACAGGGATCTCCAGCGACGAGCCACGCTGGCGTCCAACTAGCGTCAACGATTCTCATACTTACCATACAGGCTTGCGGTCCTCGGATCGTGAGCCTTTTTCGTATCACAAGAGAATCCCCTTAACGCTTCAGTGAACCTGTCGGCCCGGGGATAGGGGATTGATTCATGTCCTGGATGCCTGAGATTCTGAGACCCGTGGTGATTGAGCCCTAATCCCGGTTCGGACGCACGTCGGGCTTATCTAATAATGTCTTATAATATATATTATGTTACCCTTCCACGGAAACCAGACCCACAAATCCTGCCAGCAAAAAGCCGGGCCCATTTCTGAACCCGGCCTCATTATTGAATCCGCCTGTATCCGAGCCGGCAGCTACCCCTTGACCACAATATTGAGCAGCCGGCCACGAACAAAAATCTTTTTTATGATCTGTTTCCCCTGAGTGTACGTTTGAATCTTCTCGCTGGCAAAAGCCGCAGCTTCAACCGTTTCCTGATCCGGCTCGGCCGGCACGATCACCGTGTCGCGCAGCTTTCCGTTAACCTGGATCGCAACCTCGACCGTATCGCCAATGATCGCCTCGGGATCAAATTCCGGCCAGCTTGAGTTGAACACCGATGTCTCGAATCCGGCGAGTTGCCACATTTCTTCAGCAATATGCGGTGCCAGCGGCGCCACCATCTGGATGGTCTTCAGGATAATCTGATCGTTCAATGCGTCGTTTGTGATGTCCGACGGATTGTAATCCCGAACCAATTCCATCAGGGCCGCTATAGCCGTATTGAACTGCAGGCGCTCATAGCTTTCGTTGACGCGTTTCGCTGTCTGGTTCAACTTAATGTACTGCTTGAACTCAGGTTTGGACAACTCGCCGTCATTAAAGCGTTGCTTTAAGTCAGGATCTGAGCCCCGATACTCGGCTATCGTCGGATACAGCTTCCCGGTAACGAATTTCTCGACCCCGGTGACGCTGTCCTCGGACCAGAGTACCGGACGCTCCGACGGCGCCGTGAAAAACATGGCCATCCTGCCGATATCAACACCGCGCTGTTCGGTCAGGGTTATCGGCGATGTCACGTTGCCTTTGGATTTGGACATGACTTCGCCGTGGGCGTCCATGACCATGCCGTGGTTGAACAGCACCTTCGCCGGCTCTGTATCACGAGCCCAGCCGATATCGTGCAGGAATTTCTGGAAGAACCGGAAGTAGATCAGGTGTCCGGTGGCATGCGTAATGCCGCCAATGTACAAATCAATCGGCAGCCAGGCGTTCACTTTCTTCTTCTCGTACGGTTCCCGATCATTGTGTGGGTCGCAGTAACGCAAGTAGTACCACGAGGAACACACAAAAGTATCCATAGTATCAGCGTCGCGCTGAGCCTCTCCCCCGCACTTCGGACACCTGACATTCATAAACTCAGGGACATCGGCCAGTGGCGACCTCCCCCTGGGTTTGAAATTCTCCACCGGTGGCAGAACGACCGGCAGGTCACTCTCCGGCACTTCCACGGAGCCGCAGGTGTCACAGTGGATAATCGGAATCGGGCAGCCCCAGTAGCGCTGGCGGGAGATTGACCAGTCATTGAGCTTGTAATTGACCTTCCGGCGACCAAAGCCCTGTTCCTCGGCATACGTACTGACGGCATCAATAGCCTCTTTGCCGGCCCTGCCGTCAAAGCGATCCGAGTTCACCATCGGCCCATACTCGACAAAGGCATCGTCCATGGTGTTGACATCCAGCGTAGTGTTCTCATCGGGATGAATGACCACCCGGATCGGAATACCGTACCGTCGCGCAAATGCGAAGTCTCTGGTGTCGTGTGCCGGGACCGCCATGACCGCACCGGTACCGTAGCCGGCCAGGACATAGTCGGCGACCCAGAGCTGGACATGCTCCCCGTTGTACGGGTTGATGGCATACTTGCCCGTGAACACACCGTCCTTGTCATCGGTCAGCGAGGAGCGCTCGATGTTTGACCTCATGGCCGTTTTGCGCCTGTACTCCGCCACCGCCGCGGCATGCCGGTCATCCATGTTCAGCTTCCCGACAATATCAGATTCGGGAGCTATTGCCATAAAGGTAACGCCGTAGATAGTGTCCGGACGCGTGGTGAAAATCGGGAGTTTCTCACCTGTCTCTTCGATAGTGAAATCCACCTCGAGACCGTAGGACCGTCCGATCCATTCCCGCTGCATGGTTTTCACATTTGCAGGCCAATCCAGATCCTCGAGATCATCTATCAGCCGATCGGCGTAGTCCGTGATCTTGAAATACCAGCCGATCTGTTCCTTCTGTTCGACTATCGTGCCGCAGCGCTCGCAGCAGCCGTCTTTAACCTGCTCGTTCGCCAGAACGGTTTTGTCTTCCGGGCACCAGTTGACAAAGCCCTTCTTGCGGTAAGCCAGCCCCTTGCGGAACAACTGGATAAACATCCATTGTGTCCACCGGTAGTAATCAGGGGCGCAGGAGGCCACCTCACGGCTCCAGTCAAACGAAATGCCGACTCTCTGCAGAGTTTTTCGACTGACACCGATGTTCTGATTGGTCCAGTCATCGGGATGGATGTTCCGCACGATTGCGGCCCGTTCCGCGGGCAATCCAAAGGCATCCCAGCCAAACGGGTGCAGCACATCCTTGCCCAGCATCATCTGACGACGTGCGACAGCATCGCCGATAATGTAGTTGCGGAAATGACCCATGTGGATATCACCGGACGGGTACGCAAACATCACCAGCATGTAGAACTTGTTGTCCGGGTCCGGATTGTCCGTTGCTTTGTACAGGCGCTGCTCATCCCAGCGTTGTTGCCATTTCTTCTCAATGGCGGCAAAGTCGTACTCCGGGACTGATGTTTCGTTTTTAGCCATAGCTTTCCGTCCTTATCTCGGGTCCAATAGACGGCAAAAGTATCAAAATATCATCCGAATCGCAACACTTTTGAGATTGCCCGTATCAGTCGGAGACTGACTGCCCTCGCAACCGGTTCAGCAGAATGGTCCCCCCGGACAGCCGGTTGGCAAGAGAAGCCGCCCCCCGACAACATCGATACACTCCCCCGTTCCCCCGAAGCTTGGCCCGGACGATAGCCGGGGTATCAAAACCGTAAACGGCCACCCGTCCGGTCGCGAGAGCGGCGTCCGCAGGGTCCGGGAAATGCATGCCGTAGGCCCGGGTGTATCCGCACTGTTCGACTGCCTGGAGGATCGCCCGGTTTAGTCGGCCGAAAGGGTAGCTCAGAAGGGTGACGGGTCGACCGGTGATGTCCTCGAGGATGTCCCGGGAAACTGTCAGTTCGCGTTTCAGTTCCTCCGGGGTACACTCCTCGAGAGAACGGTGAGTGTGGCCGTGCGAGCCAAACACCACCCCCCGATTACTCAAACCGGCGATAGTGTCCCTGTCCAGATGCGGCTCGCTGCGGAATGCATGGCTGTAATCCCAGCGATTGGTTCGTCCGATCCAGGCGGTCGGCACAAACACCAGCGGCTGCAGACCGAAATCATCCATGAGATCCGGTAGAACATCCGCCAGGTGCGCATACCCGTCGTCGAATGTCAGCACAGTGTTGCCCAGACTACCGTCGGTCTTCAGGACGGTCAACAGCTGTCTCAATCGGCACGGCGAGTAGTTCGTCACGCCGTAAGACAGGCGCGACGACACCTTGTGAAAAGCTAAAACGGTCGGCGCTGGATG
>JAHIVM010000101.1 GCA_018816665.1 Candidatus Zixiibacteriota bacterium | reverse complement strand
CGAAATTCTCTGCCACGACACCAGTTACCACCCCTCCCGCCGGCCTGTCCGACCACCGCCTCCCGACACTCAAGCACCGGTGTCAGTCAAATCCCGGCACAACTCCCGCCCATCCCGGGCCCATACCCTAAGTCATTACTCATGATAAATTTACGGGCACAAAAAAACGCGCCGAATCACTCCGGCGCGCTCTCAACTCTGTCGCTCTACACAAGCGAAGCAGTAATACTACTCACCCAGCTTTTTGAGAAAGTCTATCTCGAAAATCAGGTTGGTTTTGCCCGGGATGGCCGGCGGACGGCCCCCGGCGCCGTAACCAAGTTTCCACGGCACATACAACCGTCGCGTACCACCCTCCTGCATACCCACCATACCCTCGGACCAGCCCTGGATCAGGGCAACACCGATCTGACATTGATAGGACTGCCCCTTGTCCTTGGAACTCTGCAGGCGTGAAACTTTGACCAGGCCAGTGCTGTCGGCCAGCCAGACCGTGTAATGACAGTCAACCCGCATCCGGTACAAAGCCTTCTCGCCGGTGCCAACTACCAGGTCCTGGTAGCGCAGGCCGGACTCGGTGGTAATAATAGCCGGCTCCTGGACATCGGTGTTGTCATCGGTCGTTTTCTTTTCGATCTTTTCGGTCGGGGCGGCTTTGTCTTTTTTGGTGTCGGCGGTGTCATCGGCCCATACGCCCGCCGCAAACACCAGCAACATGGCCGCGATCAATACCATCGTTTTCATGACCGTCCTCCTGCTATCTTATACCAAAATCGTTTCATCGCGTTTCGCGCCGGTCGATACCAGTTTGATACTCACCCCGAGATCCGAGGCCACAAAGTTCAAATACTCCCGGGTGACCGCCGGCAGATCGTCCATGCTGGTGGTTCCCGAGGTTTTGGACTGCCAGCCGGGGAGCGTTTCGTATATCGGCTTCACATGATTCAACTCGGCCAGGTCGAGCGGGACCTGATCGATAACCTTGCCGTTGAGCTCGTACTTCGTACAGACCTTGATCTCGGGGAGATCGTCGAGTACGTCGAGCTTGGTCACGGCAATACTGTCCACGCCGTTGATCCGCATGGCATGGCGCAGGCTGACCAGATCGAGCCATCCGCAGCGACGGGACCGTCCGGTGGTCGCGCCGTATTCATCACCCTTGCAGCGAATCGCCTCGCCGGTGTCATCGATAAGTTCGGTCGGGAACGGCCCCGCACCCACGCGGGTGGTATAGGCTTTAACCACGCCCACAACCTCGTCGATCATCTTCGGTCCGATACCCAGACCGGTCAGCACGCCGCCGGTGGTGGTATTGGACGATGTCGCGAAGGGGTAAGTCCCGAGGTCAACATCGAGCATGGAACCCTGGGCGCCCTCAAACAACACCGACTTGCCCTCCCGTCGCGCGTTGTACAGCATAAGCGAAATATCGGTGACCATCGGCTTGAACAACTCGGCGAGTTCGAGTAGCCGGTCGTAGATGGCGCCGATGTTGGCGCGTTCATCGGTGGAACCCTCAAGATACTGCGCCTTGATGACCTTCTGGTACTCGAGACGTCGCTTCAGGCGGTCCGGGGCGAACAGGTCGACCATGCGGATACCGTGCCGTGCCACCTTGTCGATATAGGTGGGGCCGATTCCGCGCATGGTGGTACCGATAGAGCCGGTGCCCCGGGCTTCTTCCTGGACGGCATCGATCAATTTGTGATACGGCAGCACCAGGTTGGTGGCCGGGGAGATGAACAGCCGGCCTTTGTAGTCGATCCCTTTGCCCTTGAGGAATTCCAGTTCCTCCAGGAAACCGTCGGGATCAAACACCACGCCGTTGCCGATGACGCATGTTTTTCCGGGTTGAATGATGCCCGAGGGGATGAGGTGGAGGACATATTTGCTGTCACCCACGATAATCGTGTGACCGGCGTTGGCGCCGCCCTGGAAGCGGGCAATGATATCGGCATCGGCGGCCAGGAGATCGACAATTTTGCCTTTGCCTTCATCACCCCACTGACAACCGACCACTACTGTGTTGTTACCCATTCTATTTCGCCTTGTACTTAGCTATGTGTTCACCAACCAGCCCCCGGATGGCCTCAGCCATCTCGTGTTTACCCAGCCCGGTTTTCGATGAGCTGGCGATTACCGACGTCCCGAACTCCTTCTCCATTTCGTTGACCTTACGATTGAGTTGGTCGTTGTTGAGCTTGTCCGACTTGGTCAGCGCAATCAGTACCGGAGTCTGGCGATCGGCCAGCCATTGCAGCAACTGCCAGTCCTCGGCGGTCGGGTCCCGTCGACAGTCCAGCAGGAGCAGCAGCCCGATAAGATCCTTGCCCGTGACCAGGTAGTCCTCAATCAACTGTCCCCAGCTCTTGCGGGTTGACTTGCTGACTTTGGCGTATCCGTATCCCGGAAGATCCACCAGGTAAAACCGTTCATCGGCCAGGAAGAAATTCAGCGCCCGGGTTTTTCCGGGTGTGGATGACACTTTGGCGAGTTTTCGCTGGTTGACAACCTGGTTCAGAAGCGTGGACTTACCCACGTTCGATCTTCCGGCTACAGCTATCTGGGGTCGACGATCTCGGGGGAGGTCGTCGAGAGAATGAAACGAACCAACAAAAGATGCCTGAAACGTTGGCGTGGCTATCTTGTCGTTCTCCCTTAACCGATTATGCCGACGGCAGCTCAGCGCACATGTGCCGAGGCCTGATCGCCGGCCTTCCCTTTTGTTTTTACAAACGGCGATTCCACCATCGCCAGTTTTACGGCCTCGCCGATTGTCCGCACGTAATGCAAAGTCATACCGTCGAGCAGCTCTTTCTGCAACTCCACCGTATCCTTGCGATTGCGGGCCGGCAGGATGATCTCGGTGATCCCCGCCCGCTTGGCGGCCAGGAGCTTTTCGTTAAGGCCGCCGATAGGCAGGACATCGCCGGACAACGTAATCTCGCCGGTCATGGCGATATCGGTACGCACCGGAATCCTGGTCAGGCTGGAAAGAATCGCACTGGCCAGCGGTGTGCCGGCCGACGGTCCGTCTTTCGGGACAGCGCCCTCCGGAATGTGCACGTGCAGTTCCAGATTCTCGAAGAAGTCGTCCTTCAGTCCAAAGGACTTCGCATGGTTCCGGATATAGGACAGCGCGGCCGTGGCCGATTCCTGCATGACATCGCCGAGCGACCCGGTCAGAGTCAGTCGAGCCTTGCCCTTCATCGGGACAACCTCAACCGGCATCACCTCACCGCCCGCCTCAGTCCAGGCCAGGGCTACGGCGTAGCCGATAGTCGGATGGGTTTTGACGGTGGTATCGGTGTATTTGCGCTGCCCCAGCAGGGTCTGAACTTTTCGTCTGTTGGCGACCAGGCTGCGGAGACGTTTGCCCTCGGCGATCGTTACGGCCACTTTGCGAAGCATGGCGCCGATCTGACGTTCCAGTTCGCGGACACCTGCCTCGCGTGTGTATGATCGGATAATCTCGTAAAAAGCCTCGTCCTGGAAATCCACCTTCACCTTGGTGAGGCCGATTTCCTTGAGCAATTTAGGCAGCAGGTAACCGCGTGCGATGGCGGTCTTCTCGAAATCCAGATACCCGGGGAGACGGATAATCTCCATGCGGTCGCGCAGCGGCTGGGCTATGCCGCTTATCGAATTGGCGGTGGTGATGAACAGGACATCCGACAGGTCGTACTCAACCTCGAGATAGTTGTCCCAGAACGTATTGTTCTGTTCCGGGTCCAGTACCTCAAGCAGCGCCGATGCCGGGTCGCCCCGGAAGTCTTTGCCGACCTTGTCGACTTCATCAAACAGGAACACCGGGTTGGATGACTGCGCTTTTTTGAAGGCCTGAATAATCCGTCCGGGCAGCGCGCCGATGTAGGTCCGTCGGTGGCCCCGAATTTCGGCCTCGTCATGCACGCCGCCGAGCGACATGCGCACGAATTTCCGTCCGAGCGCCCGCGCGATAGACCGTCCTACCGATGTTTTCCCCACACCGGGAGGTCCCACCAGGCACAAAATCGGTCCTCTGACCTTGCCGGCCAGGCGAATCACGGCCAGATGCTCGAGTATGCGCTGCTTGGCCTTTTCCAGTCCAAAGTGATCACCGTCGAGAATAGCCTTCACCTCGCTGAAATCGGTTCGATCCTCGGTCATGGTTGTCCACGGCAGGGCGAGCAGCCATTCCACATACGTCCGCACCACGCCGGCCTCGGCCGAGTATGGATGCATTTTGGAGAGCTTGCGGATTTCCTCGTCGGCCTTGGCGATCACCCGTTCGGGATAATCGCCGGTATCCAGCTTGTTAAGCAGGTCATCAACCTCGGCACCGCCGTCATCGGACTGACCGAGTTCGTCTTTGATCGCCTTGAGTTGCTGTTGCAGGTACATCTCGCGCTGGCCCCGGGACATGGAATCCCGCACGGAACCATCAATCTTCTGCTCAATCTTGAGGATTTCCATTTCCTCTTTGAGGACTTCGGCAAGTACCAGCAACTGGTCTTTCAGCGAGTAGGTTTCAAGAATGCGCTGCTTGGTTTCAATCTTGTGCAGCAGGTGGGCGGAGATGATATCCGCCTGCTGGGCGCTGGTCTCGATAGAGGCCACGGATACGAGGACCTCGTCGGGGATGCGACGGTTCAGTCTGACGTATTCCGAGAACTGCTCGTTGACCGAACGGGACAGGGCGATTGTTTCGCGATCGTTCCCGACTGCGTCGCGTCGGATCAGCGAAATTTTGGCGGTCATGAATTCGCCGGGAATATGCAGGCTTTTCACCTGGGCCCGGACCAGGCCTTCCACCAGGACCTTGAGTGTGCCGTTCGGCATTTTCATGACCTGGAGGATGCGGGCCACCACGGCTACATCGTAGAGATCCGATGCGCCGGGATTGTCCACTGCGGCCGATCGCTGGGCCACCAGCAACACCTGCTTCTCATGGATCATGGCCTCCTGAAGGGCCTTGACCGTGAATTCCCGTCCCACCAGGAGCGGATAAATCATGTGCGGAAACACAACCACATCGCGGAGCGGAATCACCGGCAGCCGGGTGCGAATGTCTAGTTCTTCTGAATTGTATGTCAATTTCATAATGTCAGCCCTTATCTCGGGAGCGTCACAACCCGTGACACCGCCCAAACTCATAAGTATAGCCCTTTTTGCCGGTCCGGTAAACACCTTTTTGGTGACGGGTAACAGGCTGTCCGGCGTGCAGTTAGCATTGGGCCATCAGTTGTCAGTCGGTGATTATGCCCCAGACAAACCAGATGATAATCAGCAGCAGCGCAAACATCGAGACAAACAGGGACTGGCGCGTCGTCCAGCCGCGACGCCGGGGTTGCTCGTCCAGATCCTGCTCGTCGGTGAAACTCTGCATGGCGGCCAGGGTAGCCCGAACGCTGTCGGCGTCGGCAAAACGATCATCAAGGTCCCGCGACAGCAGCTTGTTGACCAGCAATCGCGCTTCCGGCGGCGCAAAACGGCCGGCGGGCCCGCCGTACTCGATTGTGGCTGCAAGGATGTTTTCCTGTAGCTGCCGGGTGGTGTCACCGTGGAAGGGAAACTCGCCGGTGAGGAGATGATACAGGACAACACCCAGGGCATACAGGTCTGTCTGGACCGTGGGAGGGGCATCGGTGAACTGCTCGGGAGCGATATACATCAGCTCGGATAGCGGGTACCGGTCGATTTGCTGAGAGTCGAATGGAATCTGCAGACCGGGATCGCTCAGGACAATGTCGCCCGAGGCAGTAATCCAGACGTTGGTCGGCCGCACATTCCCGTGAAGCAAACCGCGCTCATGGACGGCCTGCAGACCGGTCGCAACGGATCGGGCGACAGTGAGAAAGCGGCGGTAGTCGAACATGTGGCGGGTGGACAAATCGGCAACCGTTTCGCCGTCGAAAAAATCCCGCACCACAAAAACTTGTCCGTCGTCCGATTCCAGACCGTACATCGGGCCGACACTTTTGTGGTGCAACACACAGATATGCTCGGTCAGTGCCCGGTAGTCCTGCTGCCATCGGTCGTTGCGGGACCAGTCACCGTCGAGCATTTTGACAACCACGGCCCGGCCCAGACCGGTATCCAGCGCCTGAAAGGCGGCGCCGTTTTTGCCGCGGCCGAGTTCCTCGGTCAATTCGTAATGCAGAAGTCGTTTCATGAATCACCGCCGGTTGCAGCTCCCCGGCAAAAAATCGGGCGTCCGCTGCAATGCGGCAAGAAAAAAGAATGTGCCTTCAGCCAACCACCGTGAGTTTGGCAAACCGTGCCATGATCCGTTTGAGGCCGATGCCGGCAAACATGATCTCCAGCCGCAATGACTCACCAAATCCCTCCGTACCAACAATCTTGCCGCGCCCGAAGGTGGGATGGGCCACAATGCTGCCGACCCGCAGCATTTCCTCGCCCTCGTATTCGTAATGAATATCGCCCTTGACGGCCGTCGATGAACCGCGTCCGGCGCCGGAGCGCAGCGGCATAGCCTCATCGGGTACGTAGTGGCGGGCTTTGCGGCAGTCGCGGGTATCGATTACGTCGTTGGGGATTTCCTTAATGAACCGCGACGGTATCGAGGTTACTTCGCCGAATCTGAACCGCATGCTGGCCGATGACAGGAACAGTTTGCAATGGGCCCGGGTGGCGCCGACATAAAACAACCGACGTTCTTCCTCAAGCTGTTCCGGCTCGACTGTTGTACGTTGCAGTGGGAACAGGCCTTCTTCCAGACCGACCAGGAACACGGTGTCATACTCCAGGCCCTTTGCGGCGTGCAGGGTCATCAGCGTGATTTTGTCGTCGACTTCTCGGTAGGCATCAAGATCGGTAAACAGCGAAATATCGGCCAGGTAGTTTTCCAGATGCGCCTCGCCGTTGGTGCGCGCGTATTCCGAGGCGCCTTCGATGAAGGCCTCGATATTTTCCACTTTGGTTTGCCCGGTGGCGGGGTCATCGGCGAGTACCGCTTCAATCAATTGCAGTTCGGCCACCAGGTCCTGGGTAAGCAAATCCACCGGATCGGTCTCGCGCAGACTACGGTATTTCTCTACCAGTTTGATAAACGGATCAATCCGCTTGCCTTTGCCGGCCAGTTCCGGATACAGTTCGTGGTTGACCGCGATTTCATACAACGGCACACCGGCTGCCCGGGCCAGCTCGCTGATTTGCGCGATTGTAATGTTGCCGATCCCCCGCTTGGGATAGTTGATGACCCGCCCGAACGAAACATCATCGGCGGGGTTCGTGATTAGCTTCAGATAAGCAACCAGGTCTTTGATTTCCTTGCGCTGGTAAAACGATACGCCGCCCACGATTTGATAGGGGAGATTCCTGCGGCGACACTGTTCTTCAAAGGGCCGCGACTGGGCGTTCGTGCGATACAGAATCACCGTGTCTTTGAGATTCACTTCGCCGCGGCGTCCGTCGATGATGCTGATAACTTCGGATGCTTCGTCCTCGGCTGAGTCGACAAGCAATAGATCGATGTTGTCACCGCCCTCGGTGGCGGTCCAGAGCGTTTTGCCTTTGCGCATCTGATTGTTGCCGATAACCGCCGAGGCTGCCTTGAGGATCACACTGGTGGAACGGTAGTTCTGTTCCAGTTTGATAATCTTTGCGCCCGGATAGTCTTTTTCAAAGTCCAGAATATTGCGAATATCCGCCCCGCGCCAGCCGTAAATCGACTGGTCTTCATCGCCCACCACACACAGGTTATTGTGCTCATCGAGCAGCAGTTTCAGCATGAGATACTGAATGTGGTTGGTGTCTTGATACTCGTCGACGAGCAAGTACTTAAACCGTCGACGGTAGCTATCGCCGATAGTCTGATTGTTTTTCAGCAGCCAGACAGTGTTGAACAGCAGATCGTCGAAGTCCATGGCATTGCAATCGCGCAGCCGCTTCTGGTACATGGAATAGAGTTCGGCGGTGCGGGTCTGGAAATATCCGGAGGCTCCGGCGGCAAATGACTGTGGGTCATGGAGCTGGCCTTTGGCCTCGGAGATTTTGCGCAATTGGCCCTTGGGAGGGAACTGTGTGTCCGAAAATCCGAGTTCCTTCAGGCAGTTTTTCACCAATGTGACT
>JAHIVM010000100.1 GCA_018816665.1 Candidatus Zixiibacteriota bacterium | reverse complement strand
CTCAGCAAAGTGTATGGTGTCGCGACATTTTATCATTACTTCACCATGGCGCCGCCGGGGAAGCACACCTGCGTGATTTGTACCGGGACGGCCTGTTACATTAAGGGGGTACCGGCACTTCTGAAGGCGCTGAAAGAGCATTTCAAGGTGGGTCTTGGTGAAACGACTCCCGATGGTGAGTTGTCAATCCTGTCGGCCCGCTGCGTGGGGGCCTGCGGTCTGGCACCGGTGGCGGTCATCGATGGCAAGGTTGTTGGCAAGCTTACTCCGGAATCCCTGTCAGCCCATCTGAAGGAGGTGATCGGCCGATGATTCAACGCGAACTCGAGGAACTCTGTCGGACGGTGCGCGACGAACTGGAGGCGTCTTCTCACCAGGTACACATCTGCACCGCCGCCGGCTGCATGTCCACCGGCAGCGACCTTGTTCTGGAGGCCTTCCGGGAGGAAGTCAAACGGCGCGAACAAAAAACCGAGATCCTGGTCAAAGGGGTAGGCTGCATGGGGCCCTGTGCCGGCGGCCCGGTAGTCGTGGTGGAACCGGATCATGTCATGTATCACCTCGTGCAGCCGGACGATGTCACTGAAATTCTGGATGCACTCGGCGGCGAGCCGGTCAAACGACTGGCGGTCCCCATGACGAATCCGTTCTTCTCCCGGCAACGGAAGATCGTCCTGGAGAACTGCGGGATAGTCGATCCCGAACGGCTGGGAGATTACATCGCCCACGACGGCTACCAGAGTCTGGCCAAAGTGCTGACCTCGATGGAGCCGTTGGAAGTCATCGACCAGATCATGAAAAGCGGCTTGCGCGGTCGGGGCGGAGCCGGATATCCCACCGGTCTGAAGTGGAGCACGGTCGCCAAAGCCGGCGGATCAAAGAAATATGTTGTGTGCAATGCCGATGAAGGCGATCCGGGTGCTTTCATGGACCGCAGTGTTCTGGAAAGTGATCCGCACCGGGTGCTGGAGGGGATGACTATCGCCGCTATCGCGGTTGGTGCGGAAGAAGGGTTTGTGTATCTGCGCGCCGAATACCCCCTGGCCATCGCGCGCCTCTCAAAAGCCATTCGCCAGGCCGAACGGGCCGGTATCCTCGGCAAGCGCGTTCTCGGGACCACCCATTCCTTTGATGTACAGATTCGGCTGGGGGCCGGTGCCTTCGTCTGCGGTGAGGAGACAGCCCTGCTGGCATCGATCGAGGGCAATCGCGGTACCCCGCGACCGCGTCCGCCGTACCCTGCGGAGGCGGGACTGTGGGGACAGTCGACTCTCATCAACAATGTCGAGACATTCGCCAATGTTCCGGCGATCATCCGTGAGGGTGCGGAGTGGTTCGCCCGTATAGGCACCGATGGCAGCAAGGGGACCAAGGTGTTTGCCCTGGCCGGACGAATCAACAACACGGGTCTGATCGAGGTCCCGATGGGCATTACGTTGCGCGAAATCGTGTATGACATTGGCGGCGGCATACCCGAGGGCAGGGCCTTCAAGGCCGTCCAGACAGGCGGCCCGTCGGGCGGTTGTATCCCCGAGCAGTTCCTTGATCGGGCCGTGGATTACGAAACGCTGGCTGAGCTGGGTTCAATCATGGGGTCCGGCGGCATGATCATCATCGACGACACCGCCAACATGGTTGATGTCGCCAAGTACTTCATGGACTTCTCCATGTCGGAGTCCTGCGGCAAATGCGTGCCGTGTCGGGTAGGAACGGTTCATATGCACAATCTCCTCCTGAAAGTTCTGGACGGCGCGGCGCAGGCCGAGGATATCACGCTGCTGGAGGATCTGTGCGATACGGTCAAGACCTGCAGCCTGTGCGGACTGGGGCAATCGGCGCCGAATCCGGTGCTGAGTACGCTGCAGTATTTCCGCAACGAATACGATGAGCTGCTTGTCGGTCGTGACCGTGATGCCGGGGAGGAGGAGAAATGACACAGGAAGTGCGCATCAAAACGCTGAACATCGATGGACGCGATGTCGGCGCCCGGCACGACGAAACCATCCTGCAGGTGGCCCAGGAAAACGGCATCTGGATTCCCACGTTGTGTCATATCGACGGTCTCACGCCGGTCGGCGCCTGCCGATTGTGCATGGTGGAACTGGCCGGGACAAAAAAGCTGTTTCCCGCCTGTGTGACCCGCGTGTATGAAGGCATGCAGGTAATCACGCAATCCGAGCGGCTGAATCACTACCGTCGCATGATTCTCGAACTGCTGTTCAGCGAGCGCAACCACGTTTGTGCGGTTTGCGTGTCCAACGGGCACTGTGAGCTGCAGGATCTGGCCGAAAGGCTGGGTGTGGATCATGTACGCTTCAAGCATATAACGGACAAACATGCGGTCGACGCTTCGCACGATCGCTTTGTGCAGGATGACAATCGGTGCATCCTGTGCAGCCGATGCGTTCGGGTCTGCAGTGAGATAGAAGGGGCTCACACCTGGGATGTCATGGGTCGGGGAGTCAAGAGTCGCGTTATTACCGATCTGGACCAGCCCTGGGGTGAGTCCGAGAGCTGCACCCGCTGCGGCAAGTGTGTCCATGTATGTCCCACCGGCGCGCTTATCGAAAAAGGCATCAGTGTGGCCGAAATGCACAAACGACGGCAGTTCCTGCCGTACTTGACGATGATGCGGCGGGAGGATAAGAAATGAGCAGGCCGACCATGGCGACAGTGTGG
>JAHIVM010000099.1 GCA_018816665.1 Candidatus Zixiibacteriota bacterium | reverse complement strand
TGAAAATAGAGTGCGATATTGAGGTGGCCTCGGCCCACAGGCATCCCGAAAAGACAGCCGAACTAACCGGCAAGGCCCAGGAAAACGGCTATGAGGTTATTATCGCGATGGCCGGATTGGCGGCCGCTCTGCCGGGAACGGCAGCAGCCCACTCCCTCCTGCCAGTTATCGGAGTGCCGCTACCGGCGGCTCTGGGCGGCATTGATTCGCTTCTCTCGATAGCCCAGATGCCTCCGGGCATACCTGTTGGTACCGTTGGGGTTGGCTCCCCGGGAGCCAAAAATGCTGCCATCCTGGCCGGACGTATTTTGTCGCTACATCACACCGACATTCGTGAGGCGCTGGAAAAGCATCGTAAGTCCCTGTGATTTGTCCGGGATCAAATAGCCCTGCTGGTGTGTAGTAGTAGGTGAGGTTTCTGTAAATGGCGAAAGGAGCTATGATGACTCGAATGACCCGTGAACGCTTTTTGATTCGAATGCTGGCATGTACCCTCTGCCTTATGATGGCGGCAACCGGCGCGATGGGTCAGGACAGCGAAAAGACCCAGAAGGCCAAGGAGGCCTACAATCAGGGCATCAAGTTTATGCAGGAAGGTAATGCCGAGGCCGCTATCACCTCGTACCAGGCGGCCCTGAACTTCGACGCCGATTTTGCCCCGACTTATCTCAACCTGGGTGCCATCTACTTCGAGCAGAAGAGCTACGATCAGGCGCTTGACATGTTCAAGAAGGCGTGCGAAAAGGACCCGAAAAATGCGGATGCGTTTGCCAATCTCGGCCGCGTTCAGTACAAGCTGAAACGTCAAGTCGAAGCTGAGGCATCATTCAAAGCCGCCCTCGAAATCAAGTCCGACGATACCTCGCTGCTCAATGAACTGGCCAAAGTGTACATGGCGCAGAACAAGTACACTAACGCCATTCCTGTTCTGACCAAGAGCCATGATCTCGGTGGCGGCAATGAGGATACGTATTACTGGCTGGGACGCGCGCTGCGCAAAGAGGGCAGCACGAACGAAGCAATTGCTGCGCTCAGGAAGTCTATCGAGATCGAAGCGGCTAACTACAGCGCCCTCTTCGCACTTGGTCAGATCTACGACTCTCAGAAAAAGTACACGGAGGCGGCCGCAAACTACAAAAAAGCTATGAACGCCGATGCCAAGCGCGGACACAAAGCGGCTTTCAACTATGCGATAGCGGTCGAAATGTCCAATCCGGAAGACTACCCCACTCACATCGCCAACTGGCAAAGCTATGTGAAAATGGCCAAGGGCGTTCCCACGGCAAAGTCCAGTGTTGCCGAAGCCAAAAGCCATATCGAAGAATTGAAAAAGGCGCAGGAGCACGCTGAGTTGCAGTAGTAGTCCTGTGGCGAATCAAATGACAGGACCCCAGCGGTCTCAAAACAGCCGGGGTCCTTTTTGCTGATCCCGTGACCGCGGCCCATCCGCCGCACACCGGCCGACCGCGACGTCCCGCGCGGAGACCGTTCACCCTCGGTCGACGCAAGCACACAAAAGAAGAGAGCGTCCATCATATGCGACAGACGCTCCTGGATCCTGCAATCCTCCGGATTCCCCGGCGGATATGAGACGTTTATTCGGTAAACACTACCCTGGCAAAGTCTTCCCAGTCGACAAACACTTCGTCGCCGTCCGGCATCATGATAACAATGCCCTTGTTGTCCTCGTCGACATCATTCGATCCGCGTAGCTGGAATTCTCTGCCGTCGAGGACGGTAACGGTAGCCGCGCGATAGGACCGCTTCTCAATGGACCTGATCAAACCGAATTCGATGTCGAATTCAATATTGCGGTTCTCGCCATCGAGCTTCTCCCAAGTGTACTCCTCGTCATTATCCCAGCGGATTTCTCCGGTGTACTCCTCGCCGTCTTCGGTGGAGACCGTCCCTTTCAGTCGACGGCCGCCGTCGAAAGATTTGTAGTCGATTCGTTTCGGAACCGGCATGAACTCCACGCGTTCAAAGTCATCCCACGGAACCGTGACCTGGCCAAAACCGGGGTCGGAGACGATGATACCGCGATTGCCGCTGTCAACATCGTTACTGCCGCGCAACACCATGTCGGTACCGTCATCCAGCGTCACCTGGGCGCCGCTCGAGGAATACCGTTCTATTGCTTTGATGCGACCGAAGCGAATTTTGCGTGACCGCCGGTTCTCATCGCCGTCGAGGATATCGGTCGTAAAAATCTCATCCACATCCCAGGCAACGAAACCCTCGAAATCACCACCTCGCCGGGTGGAGACTTTGCCGTACAGGCGATCGCCAAAATTGGACTGTTTGTCGGTTTTGGCCGCGGAGAATTCAATCCGTTCGAGGTCATCCCAGGAGAACTCTATCTCCCCTTCGGCATCATCTTCTATGACGATTTCCCGGATGGAGGAGCCGATGTCGGTGGAGCCGTTGCTCAGTTCGAACTCCTCGCCGGATTTGAGCGTTACCAGGATCCGGTCATCATCGATCACTTCCAGGGATTTCATGTGTCCGAATCTCACACCGGATTCGGCGGAATTACCCCAGGAGACGTAGGTATTGTCTCCACCAACCTCAATACCGAAGATCTTGAGCGACGATTTCTTTTCACCGTACTTCTTACGGAGTTCGCGCTTGCCCTGGCGAAGGTTGCGCTTGGAAAGCTCTTTGGTGCCATTCAGCAGATCAACCCAGGCTCCCTCATTCTTGTCCCAGCGGATCAGCCCTTCGAATTCATCACCGTCGACAGTATAGATCTTTCCGTAGATCCGGCCCGAATTGTCGGCGGCGAGCGCGACACCACCCGCCAGGACCGCGACGGCAACAGCCAGCAATAGTGTGGAACGCCTCATAAATCCTCCATTCTTCCCGATGTGTTACTCCTGCTTTACCTTACGAAAAACACGCAAAAAGGTTGTCGCATTTTATCGCGCTATTCGGGTGATTTTGAAGACTGAGGGCTGGAACAATCCGAAACAGCTACTTCAGCAGAACCATCTTGCGAACCCGGCTGCCCAGGGAGGTCTCCAACCGATAGAAATAGATCCCGGATGCGGCTGGGCGACCCGATGAAGTCAGCCCATCCCAGAAAACGGCATGTTCGCCGGCCGAACGTGTCCCGGAAGTAAGCGTCCGGACGTTCTGACCAAGAACATTGTACAGGCGAAGCGTTATCTCGGAGACGGCCGGCAGACTGAAGCGAATGAGAGTCCCGGCATTAAACGGATTGGGGTGGTTCTGGGACAATTCCAGGTGCTCCGGAAGCAGGTCGGGTCCGTGATCAGCTATGTCGGTCGTGTTGTCGACCAGAACGTCGCCGGCAAGCACGGTCGTGAAATATTTGTCTCCCGAGGGAGCCGTCACGGTAGCGGCAACACTATCGCCAACGGGCATGGCAAGGGTCGTAAACCCCGGCGCCCCGCGCGCCGAAACGTGCAGGACCACCAATTCGCTCAAGCCGATCGACACCGAGCTATCCGATTCACCGGCAGCCAGGCTGATCCGAATCAGGCCGCGCCCGGAATCAACCACGCAGGAGGCGGCGAGGAATCCGGGTGCATCGGCACCCAGGACCACCGAATCCATGTGGATCACGTCGGGATCATATGCCAGAGGCACCTGTGCTCCGGTAATCGCCTGAGTAAGACGGAATTCGATAGGGACGGTTCCGGATTGTGAATAGCCTATGGTCTCGGAACCAACAACGACGGTATCATCGGAAGCTTCCCAGTACTCCAGAACAAACTCCAGAGTATCGGTCACGTTGAACGAGCCGCTGTCTGTGAAAACGATGTCGGCGGAGTACTCGCCGGGAAGTAAACCGGTAGTATCGATCGTCAGACCGACCGTGGCCGCACCAACTGCCTCCAGGACATCAGCCTGCAACCACGGGGCGCTCACCACTGCGGTCCAGTTGATGATCCCCACACCGGCGTTGGATACCGCAACCGAGGTATCAACGCCGACGGGACTATTAGTAACCAAACGAATCCGTTTGGGTTCGATGAGCAAGTAGG
>JAHIVM010000098.1 GCA_018816665.1 Candidatus Zixiibacteriota bacterium | reverse complement strand
TTGCTCTGAAACAAACCGACCGGAACCAATCGCTGCGTCAACTGTGCAACGAACGTGACGCCTGGTTGACGGCCTGCGCCGTGCACCTGATAGGTGACGAAAGTCTGGTCGCCTTTCGAGGCGACGTTGAGCGATACAGCGAGAGTCGTCACCAGGCTCTGGCCGAAACATCCCGTGTGGTCCTCGGCGTCCTGGACGCCGCTGTGTGAACGCAGGAATTGAGGAAACGCTATGACGATAATGGAGAAAGTGCTGGCCCTCAACGAAGTGGATCTGTTCTCTCACATGACCACCGAGGAGCTTTCCATTCTGGCAACCATAGCCGAGGAGGTCCATTTGAGCAGCGGTGAGCCTCTCATCCGGGAGAATTCGCCCTCAGATTCCCTCCAGCTCCTGCTGTCCGGTCGCGTTCGGGTGACTCGGGGCCACCAGGAGATTTTTGTGGCCGGCGCCAACGACACGCTGGGGGCACTGTCTCTCATGGACGGCCAGCCCTGGCCCTTCGGGGCCGAGGTGCTGGAACCGACCGATGTGTTGCGTATCGACCGGGAGACATTCCTGGACGTTCTCGCCGATCACACGCGCATGACGGAGGCCATTCTCCAATCTCTGGTTAAGAAGGTTCGACGTTTGGTGGACACTCCCGTATCCGGCCCGCCAACAGACGATGCCAATGATTGAGAGCGCGAGACAATTGAGCTGCCAGGTGTGCAAAGGAAGCCAGGTACTGGTTCTCCTGATCCTGGTCGGCACCTTCGGAACGGCTTTGGCCGACCCCCAGGTTGACTACTTTTCAGGCGGAGAACTGGTTGCCATAGGCGGATCGGCGACCGCGCTCATGACAGCCGGAATCATCGCTAAACACAGCACCGGGGATCGCCCCGCCAACTGGACCACCCCCGGTCGGCTGGAAGCCTCGATCAGCCGTTTTTTCGGAGGTACGCCGCAGCCGGGAAAACGCAACTTCCTCGATAGCGATTTTGGCTCGGGTGTGACCACCACGCTTGGTGCGGCTCTGGTGTTTGCCGCCGACATGTCCGTGCCGCGCGATGACAGGGCCAAAGATGTCCTGCAGGGCCAGTTCATGTACCTGTCCGGGGCCGTGGCAACCAGAGGTCTGACAGACATCGTGAAAGGCCTGGTGCGTCGCCAGCGCCCGATATCGTATTTCGCGCCCGAACTGGCGAGAACCAAACCGAACTACACACCTGAGGGCGAGCGGCACTCGTTTTTCTCGGGTCATGCCTCGGGAGCTTTTTTCTCAATGACCTACGCCAATCTTAGAATCCGGGAGGCCATGCGAGCCGATTTGACCCCCGGAGACTATCGTGACTGGCGCTGGGTGGCCCCCGCGGTCACCTACGGCTGGGCAACGTTTGTGGCGCTCAGCCGCATCCAGGCCTATCGTCACTATCTCTCCGATGTCACGGCAGGAGCATTGGTGGGGTATGCTGTGGGCGTGCTTGTGTATGAACTCGGGAAGAATGTCCGTGAGACAGCCGACGGGCAACCGACGCCGCTGATGATTCGAGTGTCGTTCAGTCTATAGTAACCCTGGCCGATTCACACCCGCGGGTTCAGTCCGGTTCCGGCGGGACAAAACTGGCGATTATCTGATCCACCTGCAAACCGACAGTCTTGATTGTTTTGCGCGAGAAGTTAGCCATGAAACAATACCCTGTCTCCCCCACAAGCATATACACCAGCTTTTGCAGCAGCATAGTGTTTTCATCGGGCATCCACTTGTAGACGAACTCATAAACGGGGGTGCCGTTGGGCAGTGTTTTTTCCTCATCCTTCAGAACATCCACGCCCTGCAGGCTGGCTATCCGATCATCGAAGTGGGACCGGGCATAGACCTCCAGATCGTCGATACCCGAATCAGGCTCGACCACCAGGGTCAGGGTATGCAGGACACCGTTATCCTCAGGACCAACATACGTGTAAAACGTTCTATCCTGCCATCCGTCGGGGAGACTAATCTGCATCTGACAACCTCGTCTTCGCTTGTTGACCGACCGCACCCGCCTTACTCCAGGCGCAGTTTGATCGATTCAAAGTACGCCTTTACCGGCTCCGCCATGCGGACAGTCGGCCAGCGTGACAGAAACTGATCGGCGACTTCCTGATTTTTCGCCGTGAGTGCCAGTCTGGCATCGTCTGTCATATCGTCCGACGGCAGCGTAATCTCAGGGCCGTCGGGCAACTCACCCAGCAGGCGTATGCTCTCCTCCCGTATCCACGGGTCGGTCTTGTCATCGACCGCCAGCTTGACCAGGTTCGGCACCGACTCCGCACAGTATTCTAAGAGGAAAGAAAGCACATTGCTCGTGGCATCCGGAGCCTGGAGACTGACATCAATTCTCCCGGCAGAAAAGCAGCGATCCGGGACATAATGGTACAGGTCGACAGGAACACTCACGCGTTCCTGAGGTTTGAGCGGTATGCCTTCCGGTTCATCATAGCTGCGTTCAAACGTACTGTCCATCCGGGGCGGATGCAGCTTGAATTACACCAGTTCCGAATCGGCCATGATGATCATGTGCATGTTGAT
>JAHIVM010000097.1 GCA_018816665.1 Candidatus Zixiibacteriota bacterium | reverse complement strand
TTCACCTTCCAGATACTCCATTACCAGATAGTCGAGTCCGTCCTGGCGGCCGACATCGTACAGCGTGCATATGTTGGCGTGATTGAGACTGGAGATTGCCCTGGCCTCCCGTTCAAACCGCTGCTTGAAGTCGGGCATGCCCGCTATGTTCGCCGGGAGTATCTTGATGGCGACAGTCCGGTCCAGGCGAGTGTCCTGCGCTTTGAAGACCTCACCCATCCCGCCGGCCCCCGCCTTTTCGATGATTTGGTACGGACCAAGTTCATGTCCCGGTTCTAATGACATTTCCACTCCCGTCGTAAGTTGAGCACCATTCCGTGCCGATCACTATAATTGGCTAATATAGGTCGATTCACTCTACGAAACAAGGAACAAGAAACGGCCCGAAAGGTTCAGTCGGAGTCATATCGGGTGATGGATTGTCGGTCGGCACCGGGGTTTTACGTTGCCCGCCTGCATCCCCCTACCTATCATCAACATGACAGTCATGCGGCCTCAGACGTCGGGGAGGAGTTGATATGGATGCCAAACGAGCAATGCTCAGACACTTTCTGGCCGCCCTGGCCTATCGGACGCAGAAGGCGCTTCGCGATGCACCCCCGGAGTTCGGTTCTTTCCGAGCATCACCGCAGTCCCGAACGCCACGGGAGCTGGTACGCCACATGGATAGCGTGCTGGGGTATGCCCGGACCTTTCTGGTGGGGGGAAAGTACCAGGCACCGTCGTTTGATTCATTCGGCGAAACCATCCTCCATTTTCATGAAGTACTGGCAGACCTGGCTCGGCACTTTGAGGCGGAGACGGATTTTGGCGACATCAATGCCGAGATCTTGCTGCAGGGGCCGCTTTCCGATGCCATGACCCATGCCGGACAACTGGCCATGCTGCGACGGTTATCTGGCAGTCCCGTGCCACCGGAGAATTTCATTTTCGCCCGGATCAGTCCGGTCAATCTGGGACAGGACCAGCCGCCGCCTGCCCGTCCGGATGAGGATTGGCCGGAGAAGCCGTGAGGGTACAGCCGAGACGCGGGACTGCCCGCAGGCACCGGAGCACTCGCACACGAAAAAGCCCTCGCTTGCGCGAAGGCTTCTGCCGTTGGCGGAGAAACCGTCAGGATACGGCCGCCATCTTCTTGCCGATATGATCGTAGACTGCCTTCAGTTCGTGTTTGGGACTGAATTCAACGAACGATGTATCCTCTTCGACCCACACCGTGTGGCCGGCCGGCCAATAGAACATCTCACCGGCCTTGCACACCTCTTCGTCGCCGTTGGTATAGCGAACATGAATGGCGCCCTTGAGCATGTAGCCCCAGTGGGGACACTGACACTTGTCGCCCTGCAGTCCCTCCAGCAACGGGGTGGCATCTGCTCCCGCGGTTAGTTCAACGTAGGCGACGGCGGTCTGATCCCACTCAGCAACTCGAAATACGGCTACCGGCAATTCCAGGGCGACCGGTGCGTCTTCTTTGCGCATCTTCATACACGACACTCCTCAATGGTTATGGTATGAGAGCACCCCTGGAGCCTCAGGCTCCGGCACTTCTCTACGACGTTACTTACACAAGCAATCCTGAGCGCTGTTCTTGTCGACGTCCACCCGACCGGTGCTGCGTTCGGAGGGTGGAGAGAGATAATAGAGTATATACGTCGACAATCGGCAGTTGATGGGCAATAAACAGCAGAAACGGAGAATCGCCAGGAAGAACGGCGTATAGCGGCAAAACTATTGTCGGGCCGGTTTTTTTTCTTGTCCGAACGTGTCCACAATAGGTACAGTATGCTGGTTCGCGAGCGTATTTGTCGCGAAATGATAATGTCAAACGGCAGGGGAGTGCATATGCGACGATTGTTTCTGTTTGTGCTGGTATGTGGGGCTGCCTGCTTCTGTATGCTGGCGGCATCGTGCGGCGACGATGACCCGGTGTCGTCGGGCGGCGCAACTCCCACGTTCACACGGCAGCTTGATTTCGGTGAATACGACACGTATTACAGCGTGTCCCGGGCCAGAGACGGAGCCATTCTGGTGGGAGGACAAGCCGATCTTCTGGAAATCGACTCCTCGGGAGCAACTCCCGACACCACGGAGAATCCTCAGGCCATCCTGATCAAGTATACCTCGGACGGCGATACGCTGTGGAGTGCCATGTGGGGCATGACTGACTGGAGTGAAAGCGTTGTGGCAATTGAGCCGACCGATATTGGCCTGCTCACGTCCAGCCAGAAAACCTCCATGCTGGGACCGGGATCCAATGTTCTGTTCCAGCAGGTGTTCAGCGACGGCTCTGTTGGGTGGGACGCCGAGGTCGATTTCTCTCAGTTCGACTATGCCCCGGACATCACAGCAACCTCTGATGGCAACTATGTCGCGGTCGGTTTCGGCATTTCCATGGGGGGCTATGGCGAAATGGGAATAGTGAAGCTTGATCCCTCAGGGAGTGTTGTCTGGCAGAAGGAGATACTCTATCTCGATACCACAACCACAGCAACCAACGTTTTGGAGTTACCCGACAGTACCCTGCTGGTGGCGGGCACGTTCGAATCCAGCGCCAATCATGACAGGAATCTCTACTTGCGGAGGATGAGGGCCGACGGTGATTCGCTGTTTGCGGCTATGATTCCCATGAGCGGTCTGAATAAGGTCCATGATTTCCAGGTCACCGACGATGGTTTTCGGTTGCTGGGCGACGGTAGCGACGGTATCCGTTATGGCACGTTTATTATCAACACGGATACGGCCGGGGTTATGCTGACGGCGCAGTACTGGTTCCGCGACGTTCCTTTTGGGATTTCGGACGGCAGGTTTACATCCGATGGCGGCGCAGTGCTGTGCGGATACTACAACAAAAGCGGCTACGAGGATGGCGGGCTGTTGATCAAACTGGATGCGGCCGGCGAGCTGGAATGGGAGCGTGAGTTTGATGAACTCCAGACAACCATCAGATTCTACGCGGTGATGGATTACAGCGGCGGTTATGTGGTAGTAGGCGATATCAAACCGCTTCTGGAGGACAACCAGGATATGCTTCTGATTCGGACAGATAGCCGAGGTATGGTGACTGAGAACTAAACGATATCCCACGTCTGATGACACGAGATAGTCTGCAGTCGATCAGGCAACTGTTTCTGACAGACAGGACTCCAGCACTTCCACGAGTGCATCGGCTTTAAACGGGATTCTGAAATAGCACTCGGCTCCCGCCGCCTCCGCGTTCCCGGCATAGACAGGCATCGCACCCAGCGTGATGACCGGACTGCCGGTCGCATGTTTGATCTTTGATATGAGAGTCTGTGCCTGCTTGACCCGCTGATCTGTGGTAGCAGGTAATGTATCGTGGAGAATATTGTTCAGGAAAAGCAAAGACAGATCAATCCTCTGCACTTCCGCTATCGCCCGGAGTTCATCGGCATACATGGATGACCATACTTCCAATTCGCACTCAGTGCCCGCTGCACACTGGACCAGATGAGTCAGGAACTCCGTTATTACATCGTCCGAATCGCCGATGAGAATCGTAAGAGGGTTCATCTCGCTCCTCGCCGTTTTCTGGAGTTTCGCTTTCTTACTCTTTATGTCGGACAATAGGGCCGGAAGCGCAACTTAGTGGCGATACAGCGGTCTAATATCACTGACAGCGGCCGTTTCCCCGGCGGCCGGTCCGGATTCCACCGGTGTTCTGAATGAGTGAGAGGACCATGATCAAAGCAAAGTTCTATCTGACCCTGGCGTCGATCCTGTTCGGCTGCTTCTGTTTATGCCCGGCGCAATCCGCGCCTGACAAATCAACCAAGATCTTCGTCGGACTTCCCTCGGGAGTTGCCGACACACCCCTTTCCGGACGACTGTACGTGATGTTTGAACGGAACATCTACGCTCAACCGCTCCAGAGCCGGATGCCCGACGAGCACAGCTTCTGGCTGGCGACCGACGTTCGGGATTGGCAACCGGGTACAGGCCTCACGCTGGCCGGGGATGTAATCAGCTACCCGTTCAGCGCGGCTGACCTCCCCGAGGGCGATTATGCTGCATGGGTACTGCTGGACACCAATACGGTCGAGCGGGGCATCACCGAGTCTCCGGGCAATCTCTACAGCGATGCCATCGCGGTAGTGATCCGCGGCGACGGCACGAGCGATGTACGACTTACTCTGGAGCATAAAATAGCGAAGCAGGAAGTCCGGGGGACCGGGTTTTTGAAAGAGGTCAAGCCGGAGAGTCGGCTGCTAAGCGACTATCTCAAACGGCCGACCTCAGTAAAGGCGATAGTTGTCCTGCCGCCCTCGTACTATCGCACGCCCAGCCGCGAATACGCCACGGTCTTTGTGATGCCGGGGTTCGAATCGCCTTACACCGCGGCCCTTGACGGCGACCTTCAGATCCGTCGCTACGGCATGAATACAGTCGGGCAGGAGAAGATTTTCGTGTTTCTCGATCAGGAATGTCCCCTGGGGTATCACGGTTTTGTTGACTCCGAAAACAACGGTCCCTGGGGCAAGGCCCTGATGGAGGAGTTCATTCCCCATCTCGAAAAAACCTTTCGTATGTATCGGGACCCGTCGACCCGTTTCCTGACCGGGCAATCCTCCGGAGCGTGGGCCGGACTGTGGTTGCAGATCAACTACCCGGACCAGTTCGGCGGCGTCTGGGCCTGCTCGCCCGACCCGGTTGATTTTGAGCAGTTTTTGGGAATCAATATTTACGGTCCGAACGCGAATCTGCTGTTTGATGAGTCGGGCGTGCCTATCGAGCTGAACAGGTTTCTGTCGGATGCCAACCGGGTAATCGGCGACGGTTGGGTGTTGAACACGTTTGAGGCGGTGTTTTCTCCGCGCGGTGCCGACGGACGACCCCGAGAGTTGTGGAACCGCGAGACGGGGGAGATTGACCCGGACGTTGCTGCTGCCTGGCGGAAATTTGACCTTCGCCTGGTTTTGCAGGACAAATAGAAAGCGCTGGCACCCAAACTGGCGGGGAAGATACATATCTTTGTGGCGGAGAACGATACCTTTGGGCTGGATGAACCGGTGAAGTCATTGAAAGCGGCCATGGCGGGTATTGATCATGACATGGAACTGGTCATAGTGGAAAAAGGCGGGCACAACGTATGGACCGATGATCTTCGCCGCCGCATGCACGCAGGCATGGACGAACGCACGGCGGCCGGCCATGCGGACAAGTAGCCCCGGTCTGATTTTACTGGTTTTCTATGATTGGAGCCCGGCTGGAAGAAGTCGAGTGCTGCCCTAACTCCTTGCAACGCAACACATGTTCTGCCCT